>JBAVEE010000258.1:0-4293 GCA_049587575.1 Bradyrhizobium sp. | reverse complement strand
CGAATGGATGTTTCCGGCATTTTCGGAACCCGCGGAATCCGGTTCCCGAGGCCCCCACCGCCCCAGGTTATGGGGCGGGGACCCGGCGTTAATACCCGCGTGCGGGATTGACGACGTTTTCCAGCGCACCGCCGGCTTCAAAACGTTCGATCTGGCGCGCCACATATCGCGATATTTCATCGGGATCGGTGTCGGCGGCGTTGTGCGGCGTCAGCACGACCTTCGGATGGGTCCAGAATGGGCTGTCGGATGGAAGCGGCTCCATGGCGTAAACATCGAGCGACGCGGCGCCGAGCGTTCCGTCGTCGAGACAATGCAGGATGTCGGGTTCGTTCTGCAGCCCACCCCGTCCGGCATTGATCAGGACCGGCGCCGCCATCGGACCGCTGCGGTTCAGTTTCGCGAACAGGCCGCGATTGAGGATGTGCCGCGTCTCCGGCGTCAACGGCAACAGGCAGACCAGGATGTCGGTCCGCTGCAGAAATGCATCGAGCTCCGGTTTGCCGTGAAAGCACTCGATGCCGTCGATCGCCTTGGGGCTGTTGCTCCAGCCGGCGACCCGAAAGCCGAGCCGCCTCAGCACGACGGCGGCATCCGATCCGAGCGTGCCAAGACCCATGATGCCGACCGCGACGGCGCCGGCCGGCCATTGGAATCTTGGCTGCCAGCGCTTTTCGCGCTGGCAGCCGCGCAGATAGAGTTCCTGCCGGTGGTGCATCAGCACATGCAGCACGACATATTCCGTCATTCGGTGGGTGAGGTCGCCGACCGCGACGCGGACCAGCGGCACCTTCGGCAGGCTCGAATCGGCGATCAGCGCATCGACCCCGGCGCCGAGATTGAAAATGACCCGGAGGTTCGGGAATGCCGCAAGCTCGCCCGGGGCCGGCTTCCAGACCGCGGCGTAATGAACGTCGGCGGGATCGCCATTCCCCCCGGGCAGCAGCCAGACCCGCCGATCGCTGCACACCTCGTCAAACCGCTGCTTCCAGCGCGCAGGTGCCCAGTTTTCGGTCCCGCCATGAATGAGCAGGGCGAGCATACCTTTGTTCATCGCAGTTTTGCCTTCTACCTGGGGAAGTCGGGGTGACCATACCGGGGCATGTTTCCGGCACAAAATATTCCCGCTTGGCTGTCGGCCCCGGGCATACTCGGTCGTCCTTGTATTAAAACGGAGTCGTTGCCGATGCTCTATGCCATCCTTTGCTACCACGATGAGGATTTCGTCGGTTCCTGGAGCAGGGAACAGGACGCTGCCGTCATGACCAGACTCGCCGTCGTGCAGGATAAACTGAACAAACAGGGCCGGCTCGGTCCGGTGGCGCGGCTGCTGCCGACCACCGCGGCGACGACGCTGCGCAAGGACGATCCGCCGGTGGTGCTCGACGGCCCCTATGCCGAGACCAAGGAACAGCTGCTCGGCTTCTACGTCGTCGACTGCAAGAATCTCGACGAGGCGCTCGAGGTCGCGCGCGATCTCGGCGCAGCCAATCCCGGCGGGGCCTACGAAATCCGTCCCGTCGGCCTGTTCAACGCCGGGAGTGTGCCGACGTGACCGATACCGCCTGGATCGATGCCGCGCTGACCTCGGCGCGTCCCCAGGCGGTCGGCGCGCTGCTGCGCTATTTCCGCAATCTCGATACCGCCGAGGAAGCCTTCCAGAACGCCTGCTTGCGCGCGCTGAAGAGCTGGCCCCAAAACGGCCCGCCGCGGAATCCTGCGGCGTGGTTGATCATGGTCGGGCGCAACGTCGCCATCGATGAAGTGCGCCGGACCAGCAAACAGGAATCGCTGCCCGAGGATGAGGCGATCTCCGATCTCGACGATGCCGAGGACGCGCTGGCCGAACGGCTCGATGGCTCGCATTACCGCGACGACATTCTGCGGCTGCTGTTCATCTGCTGCCATCCGGATCTGCCGGCGACGCAGCAGATCGCGCTGGCGCTGCGCGTCGTGTCGGGCCTGACGGTAAAGCAGATTGCCCGCGCGTTCCTGGTTTCGGAAACCGCGATGGAGCAGCGCATCACCCGCGCCAAGGCGCGGGTCGCCGCTGCCGGCGTGCCGTTCGAAACGCCGGGCGCGGTCGAGCGCTCCGAGCGTCTGTCCGCCGTTGCCGCCATGATCTACCTGATTTTCAATGAGGGCTATTCCGCCGGCGGCGATACTTCCGAACTTCGCAAGCCGTTGTGCGAGGAGGCGATACGCCTGGCGCGGCTTCTGCTGCGGCTGTTCCTCAGCGAGCCGGAGATCATGGGCCTCACGGCGCTCCTCTTGCTGCAGCATGCCCGCGCCGCGGCGCGGTTCGATACCGGCGGCGAGCTGGTGCTGCTCGACGATCAGAATCGCACGCTCTGGAATCAGGAGATCATTGCCGAAGGCCTGGCGCTGATCGACAAGGCGATGCGCCATCGCCGCAGCGGGCCCTATCAGGTTCAGGCGGCGATCGCGGCCCTGCATGCCCGCGCCGCAACGCCTGAAGACACCGATTGGGCCCAGATCGATCTGCTCTACGGCACGCTGGAAATCATGCAGCCGTCGCCGGTGGTAACGCTCAACCGTGCCGTCGCGGTGTCCAAGGTCCGCGGGGCCGAGGCGGCGCTGGAAATGATCGAGCCGCTGGGCGAACGGCTCTCCAATTATTTCCACTTCTTTGGCGTGCGTGGCGCGTTCCTGATGCAGCTTGGCCGCAACGAGGAGGCCCGCGTGGCGTTCGACCGCGCCATCGCGCTCGCCAATACTTCCGCTGAGGCCGCCCACATCCGTATGCATCTGGATCGGCTGATCCGCGACAGCCAGCCGGCTGGGACAAGAATTTCAAAAAAATAGCTGGTCCGCTGTCGGTTCGCGTCCCCTCCGTTCGTCTTCAGGTCATAGCGCCTGTTGATGAGGGGCACGAGAGATGAATATGCAAACCATCCAGATTTTATGGCTGCTGCTCGACGGCATCGTCAAGCTGGCACCGTGGCGGATCGTCACGGAAACGATGGATCGGATCGGCCATGGTGCGAGCGAAAGTCCTGCGCGGAGCTTCGGCGCCGTCGCCGTCGTCTGCGCCGGTCTCTGCGTGTTCACGCCAGCTCCGATCCTCGGCGCGATCCTGCCGGCCGGTTATGTCGGCGGTGCGATGGCGTCGCTTGTACGGATGGGCAGTCCGCTGTTTAGCCGCGTCCTGTTGGAATCTTATCCCGGCGTGATGGTGCGGGGCGGGCTCCGGTTGCGCGACGGCAAACGGCGCAGCGTCAACGCTGCTGCGGGATTAATTCGCCCCGTCGACAATTACATATAAGGAGCATCTCGTGTTTGAGATCATTGCCATCATCGCCGGTATGCTTGCGGTCGCCATCGCGATCATACTCATCCTCGCCGCGGCCAAGCCGGATAAATTCAGCGTCCGGCGGGGGGCGGTTGTGAAGGCGCCACCGGAAAAAATCTTCTCCCTGATCAACGATTTTCATCGATGGGGAACTTGGTCGCCCTGGGAGAACAAGGATCCGGCGATGAAGCGCAGCTACAGCGGTGCCGAGAGCGGCAAGGGCGCCGTCTATGCGTGGGACGGCAGCAAGAATGTCGGCTCCGGCCGCATGGAAATTCTCGATGCCTCATCTCCGTCGAAAATCGTCATCAAGCTCGACTTCTTCAAACCGTTCGAGGCCCACAACACCGCCGAGTTCACCATGCTGCCGCAGGGCGACGCCGCCACAACGACTATTAACTGGGTCATGCATGGTCCTGCGCCTTTCATATCGAAGGTGATGCAGGTGTTCATGAACATCGACAGCATGGTCGGCACGGATTTTGAAACCGGTCTGGCCAATCTCAAAAGGCTTGCCGAGAAATAGCCGGACTTGTTCGAAGCATTCATCACCCAGGAAGGAGCAAGCGATGCAGGTCAATCCCTATCTGTTCTACAACGGAAATTGCGAAGCGGCGTTCAAGTTCTACGAGAAGGTGCTCGGCGCCAGGATCGAGGTGATGCTGAGAAATGAGGAGGCTCCGGAAGAAGAGATGCCTTCTCCACCGGAGCGCAAGAAGAAAATCATGCACGCCCGGATTTCGATCGATGGCGAGGTGCTGATGGCGTCCGACGCGCCTCCCGAACACTTCCACGAGCCGCAGGGATTTTCTGTCTCGCTGACGGTCAGGGACCCTGCCGACGCCGAGCGCAAGTTCAAGGCCCTGTCCGAGGGCGGCAGCGTCAACATGCCGTTCGGCAAGACCTTCTTCTCCAAGGGATTCGGCATGTGCGTCGATCAGTTCGGCATTCCCTGGATGGTCAATTGCCCGCCGGAAAAC
>JBAVEE010000257.1:0-6015 GCA_049587575.1 Bradyrhizobium sp. | reverse complement strand
GGTACGGGGACGGTGATGGCCGGCGCCGGCAACGCGCCGGCCTTGCCGGTCTCGGCTTCGATCGCCGTCATCAGCGCTTCCGCCTCGGCAGTGCGCCCCTGCGCCTCGAGCCAGCGCGGCGATTCCGGCAGGTTCTTGCGCAGGTACCAGACGATCAGCGAGCCTATGCCCGCGATCACGAACATTGGCCGCCATCCGAAGTTCGGGATGATCAGATAGCCGAGCAGGGCGGTCATCGGAAACCCGGCCACCACCACGAACGCCATCATCGACAGCCAGCGCCCGCGCGTTTTCGGCGGAACGAATTCGGTCATGGTCGAATAGCCGACCACGATTTCGGCGCCGAGGCCGAGGCCCTGCAGGAAGCGGCAGGCGATCAGCTGGTTCATGTCCTGCGTGAACGCCGCCGCCAGCGACGCCAGCCCGAAAAGCAGCAGATTGATCTGGTAGGTGAACCGACGGCCGTATTTGTCGCCGACAAATCCGGTAATCAGCGCGCCCAGCGTCATGCCGACGAAGGTCAGCGAAATGAATTGCAGGTTTTGCGGAACGGTCGAGAACTTGGTCTGGATCGCCGACGCCAGCACGCCGCCGGCGACGTAGAGATCGTAGCCGTCGAAAAACATCCCGGCGCCGACCAGCCAGAAGATCCGGTAGTGAAACGACGAGATCGGCAGCCGGTCGAGACGTGCGCCGGCGTTTACTGCGATAGCCATTTGAAGTTTTCCCCCTTTTGATATTCGAATGCGGCGCCGGTCTTCTTTCGGACGCGGTGTCGCCGCCGTTGTTGGTTCAGTTCAGCCGGCGCTGCGCCGCCGTCTCGCGGTACCAGTCGAACGGCTGGTCATGGGTCGCGACCATCACGCTCTTGGTGTTGAAGTGGTCGTCGAAGCTCTCGGTGCCGAATTCGCGTCCCACCCCGGAATCGTCGACGCCGCCCCACGGCGAGGCCGGGTCGAGGCGGTGATGGTCGTTGATCCAGACGATGCCGGCCCTGACGCGGGCCGCGACGCGGTGGGCGCGGGCGACGTCGCGGGTGCGGATCGCGGCGGCCAGCCCGAACGGCGAATCATTGGCGAGCCGCAGCGCGTCCGCCTCGTCCTTGAACGGCGTCACCGAGGTGAAGGGCCCGAACACTTCCTGCTGGAAAATCCGCATGTCGGATTTGACGTCGGCAAACACCGTCGGCTGCACGAAGTAGCCGTGGTCATGGCCGGGCACCGCGGCGGGGCCGCCGCCGGCCACCAGCCGCGCGCCGTCGTCGCGGCCGAACTGGCAATAGGACAGCACGCGGTCGCGCTGCCGCGCCGAGATCACCGGCCCGAGCTGGGTTTGCGGATCGAAGGGATCGCCGATGCGGATGCTTTTGGTCTTCGCCGTCAGCTTCTCGACGAATTCGTCATAGACCGAGGTCTGCACGATATGGCGCGAGGCGCAGACGCAGGTCTGGCCCGCGCCGATGAAGGCGCCGAACGCCGCGTAGTTGACGGCCTGGTCGACGTCGAAATCGTCGAACACCATCACCGGCGTCTTGCCGCCAAGCTCCATGGTCTGATGCGCGAACACCTTCGCCGCGGCACTTCCCGCGATGCGGCCGGCCTCGGTGCCGCCGGTCAAAACCAGCTTGTTGATGTCGCCATGCTCGGCAAGCAATTTGCCGGTGGTCTGGCCGAGGCCGAGCACGATGTTGAACACGCCGGGCGGCAGGCCCGCCTCGGTGAAGATCTGCGCCAGTTTCAGCGTCGTCAGCGGCGTGTATTCCGACGGTTTGACGACCGTGACGCAGCCGCTTGCCAGCACCGCCGCCAGCGACTTGCACAGGATCATCAGGGGATGATTGAACGGTGTGCAGTTGGCGACGATGCCGATCGGGGTGCGCAGCGTGTAGTTCAGGTAGGAGCCCTCGACCGGGATCACCGCGTCGCGCCGGGCCAGCGCCAGCCCCGCGAAGTAGCGGAAGAAATCCGGCAGCCGCGACAGTTGCGCGCGGGTTTCGTTGAGCGGCCGGCCGTTGTTCAGCGTCTCCAGCCGGTACAGTGGCTCCAGATTGGCCTCGAACGCGTCGGCCAGACGGTTGACCAGCCGGGCGCGGGCGCGAATGTCCATGCCGCCCCAGGCGCGGCCCTCGAAGGCTGAGCGCGCGCTTTTCATCGCGCGGTCGACGTCCTGCGCGGTCGAGTTCGGAATCCGCGCGATCACCTCGCCGGTGGCGGGATTGCGGACGTCCAGCATCTCGCCGCTGCCGGCCTCGATCTCTCGCCCGTCGATGAAGTTGCCGTGGATTTCGACTTCGGCGGCGGCGGGTTTTGCGGAAATATTCATGCGTCTCTTCCTTCGATGACAACTGCGTTGCGCTTGAGCGCCGGCAGCACGCGCTTTTCGGTCTGGCCGATATGGGCCTTGATGATCCGCGCGGCGCTCCTGGCATCGCGGCGCTGCATCGCCTCGATCAGGCTGACATGCTCGGCCACCAACTGGGTCGGATCGTGGTCCCTGACATTGGCGACGCTGACCCGCACCAGCCGATCGGCCTGGCCGATCAGGTCGCACAGCGCCTGCGCCATGCGGCGGTTGCCGGAGGCATGCGCCAGCGCGCCGTGAAAGGCGCGGTTGTAGGCGATGAATTCCTCGTGGTCGCCGGCGAAGCGCCTGTATTCGTCGAGCGCCGCAAGCACGCTGTCGGTGGCGCTCTCGATCGCCTCGGCGACGCAGGCCGGCTCCAGCGCGAAGCGGAAGCGCAGGAGGTCGCGCGCATCCGACAGCGAGATCGGATTGACCCGGTAGCCCTGCCGCGGCTGCACCGTGACGAGGTGCTCGCGCTCGAGCCGCAGCAGGGCCTCGCGCACCGGCTGGCGGCTGACGGCATAGCGCTCCGCGAGCTCCTGCTCGCGCATATCATCGCCGGGGGCGAGCCGGCATGTCAGAATATCAGCGCGCAGGCTTTCATAGACATTATCGCGCAAAAGCATCGGAATTTCCCTGAAATCCATCCACAGTCTTGCAGCCGTGAAATATCACGTCAAGCGACAAAGGCTTGAAAAGACCGAATTTTGATTTATCAATCGGTCCGCGGCACCGGACCCCGGCCTCAAGGGGGGTCGCCCCAGCTCAGCTTGAAAGAGAGAGACCGGCATGGACCGACTTTTCGCCAATGGCACGGTCAACGCGGCGCAATCCGGCCAGGAATCGGACCCGGCATCGGGCCAAGCATCGAACCCAGCATCGGACAAGGCGCCGGCGCTGTGGCTGTTCCACTCGCTGCTGTCGGACCGGGCGAGTTTCGACGCCATCGCCCCGAAGCTCGCGCGATCGCATCGGGTGATCGTCCCGGAATTGCCCGGCTTCGGCGGATCCAAAGCGGTCGGCGGCGGTCTTGCCGCGGTCGCCGACCGGATGGCCGAGGCGGTGAAGGAGGCGGCCGCCGGCGCCGAGACCATCGTGCTCGGCAACGGCTATGGCGGGTTCGTGGCGCTGCAAATGGCGATCCGCCACCCCGCCATCGCAACCAGGCTCATTCTCGCCGATTGCGGGGCGGCGTTTTCGCAAAGCGGGCGCGAAGCCTTCCGCAACATGGCGGCGGCGTCCAAATCCAAGGGGTTGCCGGCGATCACCGACGTCGCGATGCGCCGGCTGTTTGCGCCGGAATTCCAGGCGCAGCATCCCGATCTGATGCGGGATCGCCGCGAGGCATTCCTGAAGACCGATCCCGAAGTGCTTCAGGCCGCCTGCGCGCAGCTTGCCGAACTCGATCTTCGGGGCGAGCTTGCCCGGGTCACGGTGCCGGTGCTGGTGCTGGTCGGCGAACATGACGAGGCGACGCCGCCGCCGATGTCCCGTGAATTGGCCGCCGGCCTGCCGAACGCGCGCCTGAAGATTCTTGCAGGCTGCGCGCATGTCCCGCAATTGCAATCGCCCGAGATGTTCCTGGATGCGATCGCCGATTTCCTGCCGGCGTCGCACCCGGCGATCTGATCGCTCGAGTCCGGCAGCGGCAGGCCCGACCGAGCCCCCTACAGCGATTTGATCGCCAGCCAGAGGGCCGCCCACACCACCAGCGACAGCAGCGCGAAGATGACGACGAAGGCCGCCAGAATTCGCGCCAGGCGGCTTGCATTGGCCGTGAGCGACGATCTGTCCGGACCGCCGTGGAAGTCGTCGTCTCGGGGGATCGTGCCGCGGATCTCGAAAAGCCGGAAAATAGCCTCCAGGACGAACAGGCTCATGGCCACGGCTCCCGATTAGTCGCTCGATAGGCCAGCATTGCTCGAAAATGCGCGCCGCACATTGAGCGAGCGCAAAGTCACTTTCCCCTTCCTGGGCTATTAAACTTGGAAGCAGCGCCGGGCGAAGCCTGCCGCCGACGCGATTCATTCAATCGGAAGACGAATACGACATGAGGCCAGATCTTGCCGCCTGCTACGGACAGGAGCGTTTACCGAGATATACGAGCTATCCGACCGCCCCGCATTTCTCTGCCGCCATCGGCCCGGCGACCTACGCCGAATGGCTGAAGGCAATCCCGCGGGACGCCAGCGCTTCGCTCTACCTGCATGTCCCGTTCTGCCGGTCGATGTGCTGGTATTGCGGCTGTCACACCTCGGTGGTTCGTCGCGAGGAGCCCGTTGCGGTCTATGTCGCGGCGCTGCGCTGCGAGCTCGATCTGGTGTCGCGGCAGATCGAACGCCGCACGCAGGTCAGTCATATCCACTTTGGCGGCGGAACGCCGACGATCATGGCGCCTGAACAGTTCGCGGATCTGGTCGGGGCGATCCGGCAGGCCTTCCTTGTGCTTCCCTCGGCCGAGATCGCCGTCGAGATCGATCCGCGCACGCTCACCAGCCTGATGATCGACGCGCTTGGGATTGCCGGCGTCAACCGGGCCAGCCTTGGCGTGCAGAGCTTCGATCCTCTGGTCCAGCGCGCCATCAATCGGGTGCAGAGCTTCGAGGAGACCGCCAATGCGACGGCAGGCCTGCGGCGAGCCGGCATCACCGGCGTCAACTTCGATCTGATTTACGGGCTGCCCTATCAGACGGTTGCTTCCTGTCTCGATACCGTCAGGCGATGCGTCGAGCTTCGTCCGGATCGCTTTTCTGTTTTTGGCTACGCCCACGTCCCAACATTCAAAAAGCATCAGCGCAAGATCGTCGAATCCTGGCTGCCCGACAGTCTGCAGCGGCTCGATCAGTCCTATGCGATCGCCAATGCGCTGCAGGAGGCCGGATACGTACAGATCGGGCTCGATCACTTCGCGCTGCCCGGCGACCCAATGGCGGTGGCGCAAAGGGACGGCAGGCTTCGCAGGAACTTCCAGGGCTACACCACCGACGCCAGCAGCGTGCTGCTGGGCTTCGGCGCCAGCGCCATCGGGCATTTGCCGCAAGGCTATGTGCAGAACGAAATCGCCACCCGCGCCTATTGCGAAACCATCGCCGGCGGCAAGCTGGCGACGGTCAAGGGCTATGCCTTGACCGACGACGACCGGCTGCGCGCCGAGATCATCGAGCGCATCATGTGCGACTTCGGCGTCGACCTCGATCCGATCTGCGCGCGGCACGGGCAGGTTGCGGAACAAATGCTGGGATCGTCGGCCCGCCTCAAGGATCTGATTTCCTCAGGCGTCGTCGAACTCGACGGCGCCTCGCTGGCCGTGAGGGACGATTCACGCTTTCTGGTCCGCAGCGTCGCGGCCGCCTTCGACGCCCATCTCGACGGATCGAAGCAGCTGCATAGCCGCGCGGTCTAGCCGCGCGCCCATAAACCGGGCCTGCTTGGCGCCGCCGGGCGGATTTCCGCGATGCCCGGGAATTCGGATAAAAAAGTGGACGTGGGCCACTGGCCGCGGTGTTGTGTATTGAGCCATCTCAATGATTTTTAACCGCTGCCCGGAATAGTATTAAAATCTTCGATTCTGATCCCGCGAATGAAGGAACGCATGATGAAACTCAGAATTTTCGGCGCTGTCGTCGCTCTTGCCCTGGCAGCAGGGCCCGCAATGGCCAGGCACGCAAGCTC
>JBAVEE010000256.1:0-7825 GCA_049587575.1 Bradyrhizobium sp. | reverse complement strand
GGTCAGCGCGGCGAGCGCGACGATCGCGGATTCAGATCCGCTGATTCCTGCAACCGAATACAGGACCAGCCCGAGGGACGCTGCGACCAGCACCATGCAGATGGCAATGAAAATCGTGGAAATGCGGATCATGTTGCGCGCGACGCTCCCCCAAGCACGGCAATCCTAGCATTAATGTTGATTCGGAGAGCTAGTGTTCTTGGGGCGCGCCGGTACAGGGCGTCCTGGACGTTCCGGACTCCGGCGGCGGCACGCCCTCGCTCCGCTGGCGGGACCGAGACGCGCGAAGCTCGCTCCTGGAGCGTGAGGTGACGGTTCTCGACCCGGAAATGGCGGTGGTGAAGCCGGCGCAACGCCTTGCCCCTCATCCGAAATTCGCGCCGCACGCGAATTTCGAGTTCTCCCCGTAAAAGAACGGGGAGAGCTTGGAAATTTACGCCACCGCCCGGATCACCTTGGCGACTTTCTCGACGATCTCGCCGATCTGGTCTTCGCTGACGATCAGGGGCGGGGTCAGCGCCAGGGTATCGCCGGCGACGCGCAGCATCAGGTCGTTGTCGTGGAACGCGCTGTTCAGCCCGTCGAAGCCCCGCTGGCACGGCAGGTCCGGACGCGAGGCGAGGTCGATGCCGGCGGTCAGTCCGATGGTGCGGATGTCGACCACGTTCGGCTCACCCTTCAGCGACATCACCGCGTCGGCGAATTTGGGCTCGAGTGCGCGGGCGCGCTCGAACAGCTTTTCGTCGCGGTAGATATCGAGCGTGGCGAGGCCGGCGGCGCAGGCCAGCGGATGGGCCGAATAGGTATAGCCGTGGGCCAGCTCGACGACATGCTCCGGGCCGCTCATGAAGGCGTCGTGGATGGTATCGCGCACCAGGACGCCACCCATCGGGGCCGCGCCGTTGGTGACGCCCTTGGCGAAGGTGAGCATGTCCGGCAGCACGCCGTAACGCTCCGCCGCAAAGGCAAAACCCAACCGGCCAAAGCCGGTAATGACCTCGTCGAAAATCAGCAGAATACCGTGCTTCTGGGTGATCTCGCGCAGCCGCTTGAGATAGCCCTTGGGCGCCGGGAGCACGCCGGTCGATCCGGCCATCGGTTCGACGATGACGGCGGCAATGGTGTTGGCGCCGTGCAGGTTGACAAGACGCTCGAGTTCGTCGGCGAAATGGAGGCCGTATTCCGGCTCACCCTTGGTGAAGGCCTGCTTCTCGCGGTCATAGGTGTGGGGCAGATGGTCGACGCCGGCGAGCAGCATTCCGAACATCTTGCGGTTGTTGACGATGCCGCCGACCGAGGTGCCGCCGAACCCGACGCCGTGATAGCCGCGCTCGCGGCCGATCAGGCGGGTACGCGAGCCCTGGCCCGCGATCTGGTGATAGGCCAGCGCGATCTTGAGCGCGGTGTCGACCGCTTCCGAGCCCGAATTGCAGAAGAACACGTGATCGAGACCGGCTGGAGCGAGATCGGCGATGCGGCTGGCGAGCTCAAAGGCCTGCGGGATGCCGAATTGGAACGGGGGCGCATAATCCATCGCCGCGGCCTGCTTGGCGATGGCCTCGGAAACCTGCACGCGGCCGTGGCCGGCATTGGTACACCACATGCCCGCGGCGGCATCGATGATTTTGCGGCCATCGACCGTGATGTAATGCATGTCCTTGGCGCCGGCGAGCAGCCGCGGCGCCTTCTTGAAGGCCCGGTTGGCGGTAAACGGCATCCAGTGTGCCGCAAGGTCGTTGGGAACGTTGACGGCGGCGGGGCGTGGGCTCTTGTCCAGCATGGTGGCCTCTTCAAGTTTTGGAGCGCGGTGGCTTTCCCGCAAAGTAGCAGCTTCGGCGCGGGACTGGAACGCCAAGCGCCGGACTATTTCCGCTCAATCGGGCGGTTTTCAGGACGAACCGCCGATCTGGTCCGGGCTCACAAATCGGCGGCGCCGATCCAGAACACTTCGCCTTGCGAATCCTCGGTGTCGAGCCAGAGAAAATCGGTCTGCGGATAGGCCGCCTCGAGCGCGGGCCGGCAGCGGCCGATCTCGCACAACAGCCCGCCTTGCGGCGTCAAATGCCGCCCGGCCTCGTCCAGAATGCGGCGGACGACGGCAAGGCCGTCGGCGCCGCCGTCGAAGGCGAGATTCGGTTCGGCGCGGCATTCGGGCGGCAATCCGGCCATGCCTTCCGCATCGACATAGGGCGGGTTGGAAATAATCAGGTCGTAGCGCCTGCCGCCGATCGGCCCAAACAGATCGCCCCGGTGCAGCATCACCCGGTCTTCAAGGCCGAAGTCGGCAACGTTGCGGGCGGCGACCTCGAGCGCATCCCCGGAGATGTCGACCGCGTCTACCTGCGCGTTCGGAAAGTTCCGGCTGGCCAGAATGGCGAGACAGCCGGAGCCGGTGCAGAGGTCGAGCACGTTTTCCACCGTGTCGGGATCGTCGATCAGCGCGCCGGCTTCCTCGTCGCGCTGACTGAAATGGGAATCCAGCAATTCGCCGATGAAGGAGCGCGGCACGATCACGCGCTCGTCGACATAGAAGGGCAGGCCGCGCATGTAGATCTTGTTGACGAGGTAGGCGGCCGGCTTTCGCGAAGAGACGCGGCGGCCGATCAATTCGAGGATCGATTTGGCCTCGGCCGCGGTAACGCGCGCGGTCGCGAACGTCTCGAACTGGTCGGGGTGAAGGTGCAGCGTTTCACAGACCAGGAATGCCGCCTCCGCCACCGGATCGGGCGTGCCGTGGGCGAAGGTCAGCCCAGCCTCGACGAAGCGGCTCACCGCGTAGCGGACGAAATCGAGCAGCGTCACCAGCTCGCCGGATGCCACCTTCGGAAGTTTCGGTGCGGCGCGGGGGGCGCGCGGCGGCTTCGCCCTGGGTTTGGCGCGCTTCGCCATCAGGATTTGGTCCAGCGCGCCGCGGCGTCGTCGTCGTGACGGCGCGCATCGACCCAGCTGGTCCCGCCGGCGTTTTCCTCGCGCTTCCAGAACGGCGCGTTGGCCTTCAGATAATCCATCAGGAACTCCGCCGCCTGGAACGCCGCCTGCCGGTGCTGCGAGGCGGTCAGCACCAGCACGATGTTCTCGCCGGGATTGATGCGGCCGACGCGATGAATGACCGTCAGCCCCATCAGCGGCCAGCGCGACATGGCGGTTTCGGCGTGCCGCATGATCTCGGCTTCCGCCATGCCCGGATAGTGTTCGAGCGTCAGCGCCGCGATGGTCTCGCCGCCTTCGCTGCCGCGGCAAATGCCGCTGAAACTCACGACGGCGCCGATATCGGTTCGCGATTTCGTCAGCGCGGCGGTTTCCCGCGCAATGTCGAAATCGGCTTCCTGGATGCGGACGGTCACGATAGCGGTCATGAGATCATCGCGATGCTCTTAAACGGTTCAGCCGCCGGTCATCGGCGGGAAGAAGGCGATCTCGCGGGCGCCGGCGATGACGGCATCCGATTTGACATGGGCGTGGTCGATGGCGGCACGGATTACCCGCGGCGTCTCGAAGGCATAGGCATACGTTTCACCCCGCTTTGCCAGCCACGCCATCAGGTCTTCGATCGTTCGAACGCCCGGCGGCGGCTCGACCGTTTCCTCCGCCTTGCCGATCCGTTCGCGCACCCAGGCGAAATACTTGACCTTCATGCCTCATCCTCCTTGATGAGGTGATGAATGCCGGCCCGGAAATAGTCCCAGCCGGTATAGATCGTGAAGATCGCGGAAATCCACAGCAGCGCGATGCCGATCAGGGTGGTCGGCGGGAGGATCTGCTCGCCGGCTTCGCCGGCGATCAGAAAGCCGATCGCGACCAGTTGAATGGTGGTCTTCCACTTGGCAAGCCTGGTCACGGGGACGCTGACCCGCAAGCCGGCAAGATATTCGCGCAGACCCGAGACCAGGATCTCGCGGCACAGGATCACAATGGCGGCCCACAGCGTCCAGCCATGGATGCTGTTGTCGGCCGCCAGCATCAACAGGCAGGACGCCACCAGGAGCTTGTCGGCGATCGGGTCGAGCATCCGGCCGAACGCGGAATGCTGGTCCCAGATCCGGGCGTAATAGCCGTCGAGATAGTCGGTGACGCCGGCGGCGATGAATACGGCCAGCGCCACCCAGCGCAGCCACATCGGACCGTCCAGGATGGATTCCCAGAACACGCAGCCGACCACCACCGGGATGGCGGCAATGCGGGCATAGGTCAGGATATTCGGCAGGGACAGCGAACTCTTCGCCGCCCCTCTTGTCGTCGCGATGTTCATTTCCCTTACCAATACCGCTGAAGCAAGAAGGTCAACCGTGCGACGCACATGATCTGTCGGAGACGACGCCAGGATAACTCCATCTTTACCCCGGCCGGGCGTGGAAAAACTCGAAAATCTTGCGGGCGCTTTCGGCGCTGACGCCGGGAACCTTGCCGAGATCGGCGATCGACGCCCGCTCGATCTCCTTCAGGGTTCCGAAATGGTGCAGCAAGGCACGCTTGCGTGACGGGCCGATGCCGGGAATTTCCTGCAATCCGGCTTCGCGGATGTCCTTTTTGCGCAGCTTGCGGTGCGAGCCGATGACGAAGCGGTGGGCTTCGTCGCGCAGCCGCTGGATGAAGTACAGCACCGGGTCGCGCGGCTCGAGCTTGATGGCTTCGCGGTCGGGCATGAACAGGGTTTCGCGGCCGGCGTCGCGGTCCGGCCCTTTTGCCACCGCCAGCAACGCGACCTGGCTCAATCCGAGCCCCTCGAAAATCCCGCGGGCCGCGTTGAGCTGGCCGCGGCCGCCGTCGATGATGACGAGGTCGGGCCATTGTGGAAACGAATCGTCGTCGGGCCGGGGCTTGACCGCATCGCCTTCGGCCGGGGGCGTCGTCAGCCGCTTGAAGCGCCGCTGCAGCACCTCGCGCATCATCGCATAATCATCGCCCGGCGTGAGCCCTTCGGACCTGATGTTGAATTTGCGATACTGGTTTTTGCTGAAGCCGTCGGGGCCGGCCACGATCATGGCGCCGACCGCGTTGCTGCCCTGGATGTGGCTGTTGTCGTAGACCTCGATCCGCCGCGGCGGGTGCGACAGCCCGAGCGTGGTGACGAGCCCGGCCAGCAGCCGGCCTTGCGTCGCGGTATCGGCGAGCTTGCGCCCCAGCGCCTCCCGCGCGTTGGTCAGCGCGTGCGCGACCAGTTCCTTCTTTTCGCCGCGCCGCGGGGTGGCGACCTCGACCTTGCAGCCGGCCTTGATCGACAGCGCATTGGCCATCAGCTCGGATTCCTCGATGGCGTGCGACAGCAGGATGAGCTTCGGCGGCGGCTTGTCGTCGTAGAACTGCGCGAGGAACGAGGCCAGCACCTCCTCGGGGGTGAACGATTTCTCCGCGCGCGGAAAATAGGCGCGATTGCCCCAGTTCTGCCCGGTACGAAAGAAGAAGACCTCGACACAGGAATATCCGCCCTCCTGATGGATGGCGAACACGTCGGCTTCCTCGACCGTGCGCGGATTGATGCCCTGCTGCGACTGGATCGCCGACAGCGCGGCGAGACGGTCGCGGTAGAGCGCTGCGGTTTCAAATTCGAGCTCGACGGAGGCCTTTTCCATTTCGGCCGCGAGTTGCTGCTTTACGGCCCGGCTGCGGCCGGACAGGAAATCCCTGGCTTCGCGCACGAGCTCGGTATAGCCGGGAAAATCGATCTCCCCGGTGCACGGCCCCGAACAGCGCCGGATCTGATAGAGCAGGCAGGGCCGCGTGCGGCTTTCGAAAAACGCGTCGGTGCAGGAGCGCATCAGGAAGGCGCGCTGCAGCGCCGTGATGGTTCGATTGACCGCGCCTGCGGATGCGAACGGCCCGAAATATTGGCCGGGCCGGGTTTGGGCGCCGCGGTGCTTGAGGATCTGGGGTGCCCAGTGATCGCCTGTGATCAGAATGTAGGGAAACGACTTGTCGTCGCGCAGCTGCACGTTGAAACGCGGGCGCAATTGCTTGATCAGGTTGGCCTCGAGCAAGAGCGCCTCGGTCTCCGTCGAGGTGGATACGATCTCGACCGAAACCGTCGCCGCGATCATGCGCAGGATGCGCGCCGGCTGCGGCGCGGTCACCCGGGCATAGGAGGAGAGCCGCTTTTTGACATTCTTCGCCTTGCCGACATAGAGCACGTCGCTCGTCGCGTTCAGCATGCGATAGACGCCGGGCGAGGTCGGCGCGAGCCGCACCGCGTTTTCGATCGCGGCGTGGCCGACCGCGAGCCGGCCTTCGGCCACCGCCTCGCCGCTTTCCTCGGCGGGCTCCGGCAGCCGCGCCTCGTCGTCCTCTTCGGCGTTGACGGTGGCGGGGTCGATATCCCCCGCCGCCAGGCCGTCTACGGCCAAATCTTCTCCAGCCAGCTCTTCTCCAGCCAGTTCTTGGCCGGCGAGGTTTTCTCCAGCCGGGTTTTGCGGCGGCACATCCGGCTGCGGGCGGGCCGGTTCGGAACCGGGCCGCGCCTTGCGGCGGCGCGAGGCCTTCGGGCTGTCGGTAGAATCGTGATCCATGGCCCCGAACTTAAGCGCCGGCATCGCGCATCGCCAGCGTCGCGGCGATGACCGGGGCCTGCGACGCGCCGGATAATTTGCAAAAAAAGCGCGCCCGGACGCCAAGGCGGCAATCGCCTTTTGCGGATCGCGTCCCGGTCACGTGCGCTCCCGGTAACGTTCTCTTAAGACTACGAAGCGGCCGGCGGCAGGCCTTAACAACCCTTTAACTTAAAACTCTCGATAAATCTTGTCGGTAAAAAGTGGAATTCCGTAACCATGCCGGTGCACGTCACCGCGCGTTTTTGATGCGTGCGAAGCGGATCGCGGCGGTTGTGTTGGGGAGAGTGAGTGATGAGCAGGATCGTTTTGGGCGCAGTGGCGTTGATCGCCGCGGGTTGGACGGCGTCGGCGGAGGCGGCCGACCTTCCATATGGATCGCGCGGGCCTTACACCGTCAACCAGCCGTTGAATGCCTATAGCTGGGCCGGTCCCTATCTTGGCGGCAATCTCGGCTACGCCTGGGGCTCCGTCGACAACAATCTGACCAAGCCCAGCGGTCTCGTCGGCGGCCTGCAGGGCGGCTACAACTGGCAGACGGGGCCGTGGGTGTTCGGTGCCGAAGGCGACTTCCAGGTCACCGGCGCTTCCGACACATTCGCCCCGTGGAAGTTCTCGAATCCGTGGTTCGGCACCGTGCGCGGCCGCGCCGGCTATGCGTTCAACAACGTCCTGTTCTACGGCACCGCGGGCCTGGCATTCGGCGAATTGAAAGGCGAGACGTTCGGCCTGTCGGAAACCCATACCAATGCCGGCTGGACCGCGGGCGTCGGCGCCGAATTCGGCCTCGCTCCGAACTGGAGCGCGAAGATCGAATATCTCTATGTCGATCTCGCCGACAGCAACTTCATCGTCACCGGTGGTGCCTCGAACGGCTACCGGTTCGGGACGGTTCGCGCCGGCGTGAACTATCACTTCTGAGAGCAACAAGAAAATATCCGGACACCAACTCCCGGCCGCATCGCGGCCGGGCTTTTTTTGCCGCCGGCGCATTCGAGCGAAGCATGCCATCGGACCTGATCCGGGGGGCGATGCCGGTTCGCACGGCAATCAGGCTTGCGCAGACTTGTCTGCGGCAGAAAACGCGTGAAATCTGCAGGGCGCCTTCAGGAAGAAATCACGAGGTTGACCGCCTTCGGACCTTTGCCCTTCTTGTCCGGTTCGACCTCGAATGTAATGCGCTGTCCTTCGGTCAGATCCTTCAACCCGGCCTGCTCGACAGCGGTGATGTGGACGAATACATCGCGACCGCCGTCATCCGGCTTGATGAAGCCGTAGCCACGTTC
>JBAVEE010000255.1:0-1679 GCA_049587575.1 Bradyrhizobium sp. | reverse complement strand
TGGCCGACCGATCCGCTCGATCCGTTCTTCAACGCCAACACCATGGACGACATCGCGGAGGCGGAGCGGCTGGCGACGCTGGACGGGGGTTAATCTCATGCTCCGCCCTCATCCTGACGAGCGGCCGCGAGGCTGCGTCTCGAAGGGTGTGCCAGCCAAATGCTGCGATGCATTTCGTGGGGCCTGCTTGCGTTGACGACGTCCATCGAATGAAGGCAAAAAGGACGGGCCGGCCGAGCCAGGCTCCCGGCCAACGATACCGCCGATGCGGCTAGCGTAATGGGAGGAGAGAGATGTTCACCAAAAGCATGACCGTGGCTGGAGCGATCGCCGCCGCGCTGTTGTCGTCAGCCCCGGCGCTGGCACAGATATCGGACGACGTGGTCAAGATCGGCGTTCTCACCGACATGAACGGACCGGCTTCCACCCCCACCGGCCAGGGATCGGTGACCGCCGCGCAAATGGCGGTAGACGATTTCGGCGGCAAGGTACTGGGCAAGCCGATCACCGTGATCGTCGGCGATCATCAGGACAAGCCCGATATCGGCGCCGGCATCGCGCGGCGCTGGTATGACACCGAGCAGGTCGACCTGATCGTGGACGTGCCGGTGTCGGCGGTGGGCCTCGCGGTGCAGAACATCGCCAACGAAAAGAAGCGGATGTTCATCGCGCATTCGACGGGCACCGCCGATTTCCATGGCAAGTTCTGCTCGCCCTATGCCATTCAATGGGTGTTCGACACCCGCGCGCTGGCGGTCGGCACGGCGCAGGAAGTGGTCAAGCGCGGCGGCGACAGCTGGTTCTTCCTCACCGACGATTATGCGTTCGGTCACTCGCTCGAAAAAGACGCCTCCGCCGTGATCGTCAAAAACGGCGGCAAGGTGCTTGGCTCGGTTCGCCTGCCGTTCGCCACGCCCGATGTGTCGTCGTTCGTCCTGCAGGCCCAGGCCTCGAAGGCGAAAATCATCGGCATCGCCGGCGGGCCGCCCAACAACATGAACGAAATCAAGACCGCCGGCGAATTCGGCGTATTGAAGGGCGGCCAGCAGATGGCCGGCCTGCTTGCGCTGATCACCGACATTCATGCGCTCGGTCTTCCGGTAGCCCAGGGCCTGTTGCTGACGACGTCGTTCTACTGGGATATGGACCAGAAGACCCGCGACTGGTCGGTCCGCTATTTCGCCAAGATGAACCGGATGCCGACGATGTGGCAGGCCGGCGTCTATTCCTCGGTCATGAATTATCTCAACGCCGTCAAGGAGAGCGGAACCGATGAGCCGCTGAAGGTTGCGGCGAAAATGCGGGAAAAACCGATCGAGGATTTCTTTGCCCGCAACGGCCGGCTGCGCGAGGACAATCTGATGGTTCACGACCTCATGCTGGTGCAGGTCAAGAAGCCGGAAGAGTCCAAATATCCGTGGGACTATTACACGATCCTGGCGAAGATTTCCGGCGAGGACGCGTTCGGCCCGCCGGACCCGGCCTGCGCGATGGTGAAGAAGTAACCGTCGGCGGACGACAACCTCGTGTCCCGGACGCGGTGCAGCGCTCTTGCGCTGCTCCGCAGAGCCGGGATCCACACAGGTCGCCGTGTCACCGGGCCCCGGACCAGCAGCGCAACGCTTCGCGCTGCGCAGCATCCGGGGCACGATACTGAACGCGCGCCCTCATTTCACCAC
>JBAVEE010000254.1:0-3696 GCA_049587575.1 Bradyrhizobium sp. | reverse complement strand
ATGTTGGCCAGCAGTGGGCTTGCGACGCCGCCTTGCGGCGTGCCGCGCGTGTTTCCCTTGCCGCCACTCATACGCCGGGTACCGTCCGCGTCCCGTTCCTCGATCGGCGCCCTCAGCCACATCTTGATGAGGCGCAGGACGTTTCGATCCACGACACGCCGGGCTACTGACTTCATCAGCTCGGAATGCGGAATCGTATCGAAGTACTTGGACAGATCAGCATCAACCACGTCTGCATAACCCCGGCATAGATGCCGGTGCACTTCCTTGACCGCGTCCACCGCCCCGCGAGCGGGCCGGTAGCCGTAGGCATTGTCCTCGAAGTCAGCCTCGAAGATGGGTTCGATCACGATCTTGGCGGCAGTCTGAATCACACGATCACGAATGGTCGGAATGCCGAGCGGACGCTCGCCACCATTCGCTTTGGGGATCATCACCCGCCGCACCGGATCAGGTCGGTACGTCTTCGAGACCAGTTCCGCGCGCAAGCCCGCCAGCCATACTTCCAGGCCCTGCTTTTCGATCTGAGCAAACGTCATCCCATCCACGCCCGGTGCACCCGCATTACCGCGGGCGAGCCGATAGGCGTGTAACAGGATGTCCTCGCGACAAATCTTGTCGTAAAGCAGATAGAAGCGGAAGGTGGGCTCCGCCTTCGCCTTGCAGTAGAGCTTTCTCTGAAGGTTCCGGATCTTATCAGGCGTTGTCAGGTTCATCACCAATCACCTTCACCTCACCATCTTCAAAAGCGCACCAGAAGTCGGGGCCCTTTGCTCCACCGGCATTACCCGGCATCAACGCTCCTATTGCCCCGTCCGACTCCCGCCGTGACCACCGCCTGATGCGATGCTGAGGCCGCTACCCTCGTCCGCGACGGGTCTCCCCCTGTAACTACGAACCACCCTTCCGACGTGCCATGCCCACTACCCCGGCGGATCGCGTGGGTGCGCGTGTCGATTGCTTCCCCACACGTGCGGCCTTCCCCAAATGACCGGAGGGTCGGCATCTGCATTAGAACTTTCGAGGCCTGCTCGGGCTTCACTTTGTTACGGCCCATCGGATCGCTCAGCGGCCCAAAGACCGCCTTTGTCGCAGGGCTCCGACCCAGCCAGTTGCCCGACCGTGCCGCCTGCCAGCTTCCGGACCAATCGACAATTATCCGGGTGAGAACCTCCCTCACTGATAGTTCGCGCCCTCGGGGCGCACGGTCAAATCGCATCCAAGTGCGACCCCTTTTCGCGCCCAAAAATGACCCCCTCTGACGGAGCCAAGACCGGCGTCGCGGAGCCCCACATAGCGGAGCAGAGCCGGTCTTGGCGGGCCGCGAGTGGCGTGCAGGAGGTTATGCGCGGTTCTTGAAGCGCCAGCTGTCGTTGCCAGTCTCGATGATGTCGCAGTGGTGGGTCAGTCGGTCGAGCATGGCGGTCGTCATTTTGGCGTCGCCGAACACTTGCGGCCAATCGGCGAAGGCGAGATTGGTGGTGATCAGCAGCGAGGTGTTTTCGTAGAGTTTGCTGATCAGGTGGAACAACAACTGGCCGCCAGGCTGGCTGAACGGCAGATAGCCGAGTTCGTCGATGACGATGAGATCGTAGCGCAACAGCTTCTCGGACAACCGGCCACTGCGACCGGCGGCCTTCTCCTGCTCCAACTGATTGACGAGGTCGACCAGATTGAAGAAGCGTCCTCTGGCGCGGGCGCGAATGACCGCCGAGGCTACGGCGATGCATAGATGGGTTTTGCCGGTGCCGGTGCCGCCGATGAAGATCGCGTTTCGCTTAGCGTCGAGGAAGCCGCCGGAGGCGAGTTCACGCACCAGCCCTTCATCGACAGGCGTGTCCGCGAAGACGAACTTGTCGATATCCTTGAGGACCGGGAACTTGGCGCCGGCGATGCGGTAGCTGATCGATCGGGCTTGCCGGTGGGTGCGTTCGGCACGGATCAGACTGGCGATCAGCGGATAGAGTTCATCGCGCCGGGCAAGGCCCTTGCCGGCGATCTCGTCGAAGCTGGCGCGCATGCCGTAAAGCTTGAGTTCGCTCATGGCCTCCAAAATCTCATGGCGTTCCATCAGGCGATCTTCCTTATGCTGTCGTAGCGGCCACAATCGGCCGCGGGTTCGATCTTCAGGCGCAGCGCGTCGGGCGTTGTGATGCTGGGCGGCGGCGTGGGCTGCCGCCGGCGCGCCAGCACGGTCAGGATCACATCGCCACTGGCGAGGCCCGCTTCCAGCGCTTCGGCGCAGGCGCTTTCGACCGCTGCGAGCCCGTGATCGAGCACGGCGCCCAATACCTTGACGAACTGTCGATCCCCGTCGGCGTGTTGCTTCAGTTTGGCGCGGACCTGGGTCAACGCAGGCGGCAGAGCCCAATCCTTGAACGGCGCGCCGTTGCGCAAGGCGCCGGGTTTCTTCATCAGTACCGGCAGATAATGCCAGGGATCGTAGATGATCTGGTCACGCCGGAAGTGGCGCGGATGGTCGGCGACCGCCTCGTCACCAAGCAAGACGACAATCCGTTCGGCATGGGAGCGCACCAGAACCATCCGGCCGGCAGCGCGCGCATCGACGCTGTAGCGGTTGTGATCGGCCATGATCAGGCAAGTGGTGCTGGCCCTGACGGCCTTCTCGACGAACCCGTCGAAGGGGCCGCGAAGCTCCATCAGGCTCGCGCGTTCTTCCTGGAACACATCCCAGATCGGTCGATCCTTGAACTCCGGATGCTTGGTTCGTTTGGCGTAGGCGATGCACTGATCTTCCAGCCACGCATTCAGCTCGGCGAGACTCTTGACCCGAGGCTTCGGCCGGAACATCTGGTCACGCAGATTGCCAACCTGGTTCTCGACCTGACCTTTCTCCCATCCCGAGGCGGGCGTGCAGGCCACCGGCTCGATCAGATGGTGCGAGCACATTTGCAAAAAACGGCGGTTATACCGGCGCGCCTTGCCAACGAAGATCGCCTCGACCGCCGTCTTCATGTTGTCGTAGATGCCGCGCCGGCAAACTCCGCCATAGAACCGGAACGCCTTGTCGTGCGCGTCGAATACCAGTTCCTGCGTTTCGCGGAAGTAGACGCGCACAAACGGCATGCGGCTGTGCGACAGCTTCATGTGCGCCGCCTTGACCGTCAGCGGCAGGCCCGCAAGCGTGATTGTCTCATGGCTCCAGTCGAACTGGTAGGCTTCCCCAGGCGCAAAGCTCATCGGCACATAGGCATGTACCGGAACCCGGGCGCGTTCGTCGCGCCAGGACTTGACGAAGCGATGCACGCTGTCGTGCGCACCGTCATATCCGCGCCCACGTAATTCTTCGAACAGCCGCTGCGTCGAGCGGCGCTCCCGCTTCGGCAGATTAGCTTCAGTTCCAAGGATCTCCGTCAGAGCCTCGACCCAGTCGCCAAGCTTAGGCGTCGGCTGAACGCCCCGTGCGTATTTGAACTCGGTCTTGTGGCCCCGAATGACCTTGCGCACCGTCGCGCGCGATACCGAAAGTGTGCGCACGATCTCCTTGATGGAGCGGTCCTGCTCGAAATAGGCGCGCCGTATCTCGCCGATCTTGTCCACGCCAATCATCCCCATCAGCCCTTCCCAGCCGACTGAGGCCAAAGGGAAGGACGCTGACACACAACGTCAAAGGGGGTCTTTATTGGACGCGAAAATCGCCCCTCAGGGGGTCATTATTGCAAGCGAATTTACACG
>JBAVEE010000253.1:0-6572 GCA_049587575.1 Bradyrhizobium sp. | reverse complement strand
AGGCGCGCCGGTCTCGATCACCCTGGTCGACCGCCGCAACCATCATCTGTTCCAGCCGCTGTTATATCAAGTCGCGACCGCTTCGCTGGCGACCTCGGAGATCGCCTGGCCGATCCGCTATCTCTTGCGCGACCGCCCCGAGGTCACGACCTTGTTCGCCACGGTGAGCGGCGTGGATACGGAAGGCAAGCGCGTGCTGCTCGACGATGGCGACGCGCTGCCCTACGATACGCTGGTTCTCGCCACCGGCGCGCGTCACGCCTATTTCGGCCATGACGAATGGGAGCCGTTCGCGCCCGGCCTGAAAACACTCGAGGATGCCACCACGCTGCGGCGCCGCATCCTGGTCGCCTTCGAACGCGCCGAGCGCGAGAGCGATCCCTTGCGACGCGCGGCGCTGTTGACCTTCGTGATTGTCGGCGCCGGCCCGACCGGCGTCGAACTCGCCGGCACCATCGCCGAGCTCGCGCAGGACACGCTACCGCCCGATTTCCGCAACATCGACACCCACAAGGCCCGTGTCGTTCTGATCGAGGCCGGACCCCGCGTACTCGCGGGCTTTGCCGACGATCTCTCGGCCTACGCGCAGCGCTCGCTCGAAAGTATCGGCGTCGAAGTGATATTGGGACAGGCCGTCACCGAATGCTCGGCCGACGGCGTCGTGTATGGCGGCCACACCCTGCAAGCCAGGACCTTGATCTGGGCCGCCGGCGTGCGCGCCTCGTCGGCTGCGGAATGGCTGGGTGCCGCGGCCGACCGCGCCGGCCGATTGCAGGTCCTGCCCGACCTCAGCGTACCCGGGCATCCCGACATATTCGCGATCGGCGATACGGTCTTGATCGCCGGCCCCGACGGAAAGCCGGTCCCCGGCATTGCGCCCGCAGCCAAGCAGCAGGGACGTTATGTCGCCGAAACGATCAGGGCGCGCCTGCGCGGCGGAACGCTGGCTCCGTTCCGCTACAAGCACGCCGGAAGCCTCGCGCAGATCGGCAAGCGCAAAGCGGTGATCGAACTCGGATCAATCAAGCTGCGCGGCACGATCGCGTGGTGGATCTGGGGCATCGCCCACATCTACTTCCTGATCGGCCTGCGTAACCGGCTCAGCGTCGCCCTCAGCTGGCTGTGGATCCACGCCCGCGACCAGCGCGCGGCGCGGCTGATTACCCAGGGCAGCAGCAAGGTGGTGCGGTAACGGGCGAGGCCGCGGATATCCCGCCGGCGGATGTATTTGCTTTTGATACAATTATAGATTGACAGCTTCTCTGCCGCGCCCTTAGCCTAGTGCCCGTCCATGAACGTGCAACACGTTGAAAAGTATTGATAAATCTTGATTTTCGACGGGTCGAATCCGGTGATTTCGGGTATGCTTTGGATCATTCCACTGAAGCAAAACACCCCTCAATCACCGGAGCCAACAATGCGTCAAGAACGCACCGTCCAGGCCACAGTATTCGATATTTTTGCGGAGCACGAGATCGGTCGTGAGCTGAACGCAATGTCGCGATGGCTGGATCAACAGCGTTCGCTGCTGAGCTTGGTCGCTGCTGATTTGAGCGGACATGGGATCAAGGAAACGGGACGTCACGGTCTACCCGCGGAAGCGGTTTTGCGCTGTGCACTTCTCAAGCAATATCGACAACTGAGCTACGTGGAATTGGCCTTTCATTTGGAGGACTCGGCGTCGTTTATCTCGTTCGCCCGCCTGCCTCTGTCGTGGTCACCAAAGAAATCGGTCTTGCAACAGACGATCAGCGCGATCAGCGCGGCAAGTTGGGAGGCGATCAACCGCGCGGTGTTGAGCAGCGCACGGCAGCAGAAATTAGATGACGGATCGGTGGTGCGCATCGACAGCACGGTGACGGAGTCATTGATGCATGCGCCGACTGACAGCTCGCTGCTTTGGGATGGCGTGCGCGTGATGGTGCGGTTGTTGAAGCAAGCCGAAACGCTGTTGGGCGCCACGCCATTCACATGGCGCAATCACCGTCGATTGGCGAAGAAGCGCGCTGCGGCGATTCAATATAGCCGTGGGAAGAGACGTAAAGCGAAGCTTTATCGGGATATGATCACAGCTACCCGCGCCACCATGGCGTCACTACGGCTTGCGGCGCAGCATCTTCTTGCAAGTGGCAGCATCGAGGCTGTGGCCTTGCGCCACGAAGCCGAACAGTATTTGCCGTTGATCGAGCGCGTCATCGATCAGGCCGAACGTCGTGTCTTCGGTGGTGAGGCAGTGCCGTCCAGGGAAAAGCTGGTCAGCATATTCGAGACGCATACCGATATTGTCGTTAAGGGTGGCCGTGACGCTCAATATGGCCACAAGCTCAACCTGACCACAGGCCGCAGCGGACTTGTGTTCGACATCGTCGTTGAAGCCGGTAATCCAGCCGATTCCGAACGCTTCTTGCCGATGTTGGAGCGTCATATCGCGCGCCAGGATACGGCGCCACGACAAACAGCAAGCGACGGCGGCTATGCCAGCATCGCCAATCTCGAACAAGCGAAAGCCCTGGGCGTGGACGACGTCGTGTTCCACAAGAAGCGCGGCATTGCGATCGATGCCATGGCCAAGAGCCGATGGGTGTATCGCAAGCTTCGAAACTTTCGTGCCGGCATCGAAGCAAACATCTCATGCCTGAAGCGCGCGTTCGGCTTGGATCGCTGTACGTGGCGGGGGCTCGCTCACTTCCAATCCTACGTCTGGTCGTCGGTCGTCGCCTACAATCTCGCGCTGTTCGCCAGGCTAGCCCAGCTCTGACCAACATCACGTCGTGATGCATTCAACGCCTTCGATGGCGAATGCTTTCCCACGCCCATTGTTCTCGCTTCGAGCATGTTTGACGTGAGCTCGCGTGCAAAATTGAGCGTCTCAGCCCTCGCCGAGCGCAAAATCGCGTCCGCACGACCCCGGAAATACGGCCTGCTTCTTCGAGCGGTAGAAGAAATGCTGCTTTATGGACAGGCACTAGCCTAGTGCCCCCGAGGGAGGCCCGCGCCATGGCGAAAGCAGCAGCCAGCAGGAACCGGACAAAGAAAGCATCGGCAGGCAGACGGCCCGCCAGGAAGGCGCCCGCAAAGAGAGCATCCGCACGGAATTCGTCGACGTCCAAGACCGCCAGGAAACGACAAGCGGTAGCGGTTGCCGCACCGCCGGCCTCAGCCGCGCCTGTGGCAGTGCCGGCGCCGGCGATAGCCGTCGCGCCGGCGGCCGCCACCTCGGCGACGGAAGCGCCGATCACACCGCCCAAGTCGCACGTCACCAATGCCATCGATCTTCCGTCGGTAAGCCTGCAGCGTTTCGACCTGCTCGACCTGCAGCCCTACACCCAGGAAAAGGTCTACGCGACCACGGCGAGCAAGGACTTTCATCTGTTCTATGTCGGACGCGACGACGTCCACGGTATCCTCAAACACGTTCTGTCGCGGGTCAGCGTCTCGCTCTATCTGAACATGTTCGGCTTCGATGATGACGAACTCAACGAGATCCTGAAGAAGATCGCGCTCGACGAGACAATCACCATGCTGGTCACGCTGGACAAAAGCCAGGCCAGCGGAAAGCACGAGAAGGCCCTGCTGGACGCCGACAGAAAGGCGAACCTTGCGCTGTTCAACACCCATGTGGTGATCGGCCAGTCCGCCACCCACCAGATCAGCCACACCAAGGGTTTTGTCGCCGACGGCAAGGTCGCCGGCGAAGGATCGACCAATTGGTCAGTCTCCGGGGAAGGCCAGGGCGTGGGCGGCATTTTCGACGTCAAGGCCAAGGGCTACAAGGCGCAGAACAACACCCAGTCGATCATCACCGATTCCGATACGATCAGTCGTTTCTCGGCCCAATTGATCGCCGAGCACATGATTGCGCAGACGCAGGCTTCCACGGCCAAGACGGCGAGAGCCGTCAGGGCCGTCAAGTCCGCGGGGAAGGGATAGTCCGCAGCACCATGGCGCAAAGCGGTCGCCGCGGCGTGCCAATCAGGAGGTTCGGCTGGCCCCCCGGGTCATGCGGTATCTCCGGATATTTTGCGCCACGAACCGGCAGCGCCTTTGTCGCGCAACGGCGGCCATCTCGGACGGTGCCGGGGGCCGTGATGCCTCTGCTCATAAATTAAGCAATTCAGATTTGCGCGCGCGAGCCGGCGGCCGCGAAATCTCCCGCGAAACTCGTGTAAACATCTGATAACACGTCTCTATACGCAAGGAGGGATCCCCGGGCGCCGTTGTACACAATGGCACACCGCTTGCTTCGCCGAGTATGGATTTCCGCCTGCCCGGAGTGCAGTCAGTCATGGCGAACCTACCCTTCCCATCCCGGATTCGAACGACGCCTTTGCCGCACCCGATTGAGCCCGGTTCCGATCGGAGCCGCGCGTGACGGAAACCATCGATGCGATTGTCGCCGCGCACCGCGCCGGACAGCTGTCGCCTGCGCAAACCGTCGCGCGAAGTTTTCAGCGGATTCGCGATCACAACGATCCGGCCATCTTCATCAGCCTGCGCGACGAAAGAGACGCGGTGGCGGAAGCCGAAGCCCTGACCGCGAAGGATGCCGCGCAGCTTCCGCTGTACGGCATTCCGGTCGCGGTGAAGGACAATATCGACGTCGCCGGATTGCCCACCACGGCCGCCTGTCCGGCCTACGCCTACATGCCGTCGCTCGACGCGACGTCGGTGGCGAGGCTGCGTGCGGCGGGCGCCATCGTGATCGGCAAGACCAACCTCGATCAGTTCGCCACCGGCCTTGTCGGCGTGCGCTCGCCCTATGGCATTCCCACCAATCCGATGCGCGGCGATCTGATTCCGGGCGGATCGAGTTCAGGCTCGGCGGTAGCCGTGTCGACCGGACTGGTGCCGCTGGCGCTTGGCACGGACACCGCGGGAAGCGGCCGGGTGCCGGCCATGCTCAACAACATCGTCGGGCTGAAACCGAGCCTAGGGCTGGTTTCCACGGCCGGTGTCGTGCCGGCGTGCCGGACGCTCGATTGCGTGTCGGTATTCTCGCTCACGGTCGACGACGCCATGACGGCGCTGAGAGCGATGGCCGGTCCCGATGGCGCCGATCCTTTCTCGCTCAACCGGGAGGTGGCGGGCGTCAGCACATTTCCTCCCAATCTGCGGCTCGGCGTGCCGCGCGACGGCCAGTTGATCTTTTTCGGCGACAAGGCCTCGGAAGCCGCCTACGGCGCGGCGCTCAAGCGCTGGACCGGGCTTGGCGCCACGCTGGTGGGGTTTGATCTCGAGCCGTTCTATGAAACCGCGCGGCTGCTCTATGAAGGACCGTGGGTGGCGGAACGCTATCTGGTCATCCGCAATCTGCTGGCGTCGTCGCCGGACGCGATCCATCCGGTCACGCGCGAGATAGCCGCCGGCGGCGCACGGCTTACCGCCGCCGACACCTTCGCGGCGCTATACCGGCTGCAGGCGCTGCGCCGCATCGCCGAACGTGCCTTTGCGAATATCGACGCACTGGTACTGCCGACGGCGCCGACGGTGTACTCGACGGCGCAGGTGCTCGCCAATCCGATCGAGCTCAACTCCAGGCTCGGGACCTACACCAATTTCGTCAACCTGCTCGACCTCTGTGGCCTCGCGGTGCCGGCGGCGATCCGGCCCGACGAGATTCCGTTCGGCATCACCTTGCTGGCGCCGGCCGGCCAGGACGCGCGGCTCGCCAGTATCGGCCGGGTGTTTCAGGCCGACACGAAACTGACGCTCGGCGCCCGGTCCGTGCCCCAGCCGCCGCTTGCGGATCTCTCCGCGAGCTTGAGCGGAGACGAAATCGCGATCGCCGTGGTCGGCGCGCATCTTTCGGGCATGGCGCTCAACGGCGAATTGAAAACGCTGGGCGGACGATTGCTGGAGGCAACGGTCACTGCCCCCGACTACCGGCTTTATGCGCTGGACACCATGCCGCCGAAACCCGGCATGCTGCGGGTGGAGACGGGAACGGGCGCATCGATCGAGCTGGAGCTCTGGGCGCTGCCGCCTGCTTCGTTCGGAAAATTCGTCGCCGCCATCCCGCCGCCGCTGTCGATCGGCACCGTGCGCCTCGCCGACGGCCGCGGCGTCAAGGGCTTCATCGTCGAAGCCGCCGATATCGGCGGCGCGCGCGAGATTTCCGCCTTCGGCGGCTGGCGCGCCTTCGTGGCCGGCGCCGCGGCGGGGTGACGACTCCCTCTCCCCCGCATCCGCCTTCGCCAGACGGCGGGCTTCTGCGGACAAGAGCGGGGCGAGGTGAAGAGAGCTACACCGACACCGCGTAGATCTCGTATTCGTCGCGCACCAGTTCGATATGCGCGCGCATCGCAGCCGCCGCGCCGATCTTGTCGCCGCGCAGGATCGATACCACCACGCGGTCGTGCTCGGCGTGCGATTTCGCCAGCCGCCCGAGATTGCGGAACTGGGCGCGGCGGAACGGCTGCACCCGCACCCGCGTCGCCAGCGTTATCTCGGCGATATAGTCGTTCTGAGAGCCGGCATAGATCGCGTTGTGAAAGCGCTCGTTGACCTCATGGAACCGGTCCGGATTGCCGGCGTAGCTCAGCACCCGCAATTCCTCGTGGACGGCCTCCAGC
>JBAVEE010000252.1:0-4080 GCA_049587575.1 Bradyrhizobium sp. | reverse complement strand
ACCGTCACCGACATGGCCCATCTCGGCGGCATCTCGGTGGAAGGCGAACTCGGCGTGCTCGGCTCGCTGGAGACCGGCATGGGCGACAAGGAGGACGGCCACGGCGCGGAGGGCAAGCTCTCGCACGACCAGCTGCTCACCAATCCGGACGAGGCTGTGAAATTCGTCAAGGAGACAAAAGTCGACGCGCTGGCGATCGCGATGGGAACCTCGCACGGCGCCTACAAATTCACCCGCAAGCCGGACGGCGACATCCTGGCCATGAACGTGATCGAGGAAATCCACCGCAAGCTGCCCAACATGCATCTGGTGATGCACGGCTCGTCCTCGGTGCCGCAGGACCTGCAGGACATCATCAATGCCAATGGCGGCAAGATGAAGCCGACCTGGGGCGTGCCGGTTTCCGAGATCCAGCGCGGCATCAAGAACGGCGTCCGCAAGATCAACATCGACACCGACAACCGGATGGCGATGACCGGGCAGATCCGGAAGGTGCTGAAGGACAATCCGGAGGAATTCGATCCACGCAAATATCTCAAGCCGGCGATGGAGGCGATGACCAGGCTCTGCAAACAGAGGCTGCAGGAATTCAATACCGCAGGGCAAGCCGGCAAGATCAAGAAAGTGCTGACCACCGCCGAGATGGCGAAGCGTTACGTCAAGGGCGAACTCGATCCGAAGATCGCATGAAGGCGGCCGCCGCCGCGCGATCGGCGGGTCTCCCCTCCCCTCGCGCTTGCCGGGGTTTTCTCGAGAGGTTTGCCTGGAACGTTCCTTGGTCGTTGCCTGAGAACCGTCTAGTTTGACTGGCAAGGATACCGCGCTTTCCGGAGGCATCGATGAATCTCGCCGATCTCAACAAGGTTGCCCTGGCCATGGTTGCGCCGGGCAAGGGCCTGCTCGCCGCCGACGAATCCTCGGGCACGATCAAGAAGCGCTTCGACGACATCACTGTCGTATCGACCGAGGAATCGCGCCGCGACTATCGCGAAATGCTGTTCCGCACCCGTGAGGCGATGACGCAGTGCATCTCCGGCGTCATCCTCTACGACGAGACCATCTGGCAAAATGCCGGCGACGGCACGCCCCTCGTCAGGCTCATCGAACAGGCCGGCGCCATTCCCGGCATCAAGGTCGACGAAGGCACGCAGGCCCTGCCGGGCTGCCCCGGCGAACGGGTCACCGTCGGGTTGGACAATCTCGCCGCGCGCCTGAAGAAATATTACGATGCTGGCGCGCGCTTCGCCAAATGGCGGGCGGTGATCGACATCGCCGCCGGTCACCAGGTGCCGACCATGACCGCGATCCACGTCAACGCCCACGCGCTGGCGCGTTACGCGGCCTTGTGCCAGTCCGCCCAGATCGTCCCGATCGTCGAGCCGGAAGTCCTCATGGATGGCGACCATGACATCGAGCGCTGTTATGAAGTGACGCAGCGGGTCCTCAACAAGACTTTTCAGGAACTGCGGATCCAGCGTGTCGCGCTGGAAGGCATGGTGCTGAAACCCAACATGGTCGTTCCCGGCCAGAAAAATCCGAGGCAATCTTCCATCGAGGAGGTCGCCGAGAAAACCGTCCGGTTGTTGAAAGCCTGCGTTCCCGCCGCGGTCCCCGGCATCGCCTTCCTCTCCGGCGGGCAGCCCGACAAGGACGCCACCGCGCATCTTGACGCCATGAACCGGATCGGCAACCTGCCGTGGCGTCTCACCTTTTCCTATGGCCGCGCGCTGCAGGCGGCGCCGCTGAAGGCCTGGTCGGGCAAGGCCGAGAACGTCGCCGCGGGCCAGCAGGCCTTTAACCACCGCGCGCGGATGAATTCGCTGGCGAGCAGGGGCGAATGGACGGCCGATCTGGAAACAGGGAAGGCGAGATAGATTTGGCCACGAAACCCGTACCGCAGCGTCCCGTGCCGCGCCTCTACCTCGCGACGCCCGAGGTGGACGATCCGAAAGACTTGCTGGCAAGCCTTCCGCGCCTGCCTGCCGAAGCCGATGTCGCGGCGGTCCTGCTGCGGCTCAGGCCTGTGGACCACCGCACCATGATTTCACGCATCAAGGCGCTGGCGCCCGCGATCCAGGACCAGGGCGCGGCGCTGTTGCTCGATGGCCATGCCGAACTGGTCGCGCGCGCCGGCGCCGACGGGGCGCATCTGATGGGAATCGCAGCCCTCGAGGAGGCGCTGCCGACGTTGAAACCCGACCGCATTGCCGGGGTCGGCGGACTGGCGACACGGCACGATTCGATGGCCGCGGGCGAACTGGGCGCGGATTACGTGCTGTTCGGCGAGCCCGACGCCAGCGGGCAGCGGCCGTCGGTCGAGGCGATCTGCGAACGCCTGCAATGGTGGGACGAGCTGTTCGAGCCGCCATGCGTCGGCTTTGCGGGGTCGCGCGATGAAGCCTTCGAATTCGCCGCAGCAGGTGCGGATTTCGTTCTGGTCGGCGATTTCATCTGGGCCGATCCGCGTGGCGCGGCGGCGGCACTGAAGGAGGCCGCGCAGGCGATCCGGCAGGCGCACGCCGCCGGTTTCGGAAAAGCCAAAGCCGAGCAGGGATAACGCCGGAAATGAAGATCCTGCGTCCAATCCTGGTGCTCGCAAGTTTGCCGATGTTGACGGTCAACGCGACGGCGCAAATCTCGCTGGCGCCGCCGGCCGCGCAGGCGCCGCAGTCTTCGGGCAAGCCGGCGGCGAAGCCGAAAGCCAAGCCGCACGCCGTCGCCAAAAAGCCCGCCGCTGGTCCGAAGCCTGAGGCAACTCCGGCGCCGACCGCGACGGTAACGCCGGCGCCGGTGCCCGACGATCCCAATGTCGATCTGGTGTACGGCGCCTATCAGCGCGGCATGTACAAAACCGCCTTCGATCTCGCGACCAGACGCGCGCAGGAGAAGGGCGATCCCAAGGCGATGACGATGCTCGGCGAACTCTACGCCAATGGGTTCGGCATCAAGCGCGATGATGCGAAAGCGGCCGAGTGGTACAAGCGTGCCGCCGACGGCGGCGACCGCGAGGGCATGTTCGAACTGGCGATGCTTCGCCTCGCCGGCCGCGGCGGTCCGGTCAATCGCGAGGAAGCCGTGAAAATGCTGGCGTCCTCGGCCAAGCTCGGCAACCCCAAGGCGGCGTATAATCTCGCGCTGCTCTATCTCGGCGGCGAGACGCTGCCGCAGGACCTCAAGCGCGCGGCGGAATTGCTTCGCCTCGCCGCCGACGCCGGCAATCCGGAAGCCCAGTATGCGCTCGCGACCTTTTACAAGGAAGGCACCGGCGTCCCCAAAGACATCGACAAGGCGGTCCAGCTGCTGCAGGCGGCGTCGCTTGCGGGCAATGTCGACGCCGAGGTCGAATATGCGATTGCGCTTTTCAACGGCACCGGCACGCCGAAGAACGAACCCGCCGCGGTCGCGCTGTTGCGCAAGGCCGCCAAACAAAACAACCCGATTGCCCAAAACCGCCTCGCGCGCGTGCTGGCGAGCGGACAGGGGACGCCGGTCGACAAGGTCGAGGCCCTCAAATGGCACATGATCGCCAAAACCGCCGGCAAGGGCGACCCTCAGCTCGACGAAGCCCTTGCGAACTTGAGTTCCGAGGATCGCGCCAAGGCGGAAGCCGGCATGCGCAAATGGCTCGGCACCAAATGATCCGCCTTGACGCCACGGCAGCCGCAGGGCACCCAGTCCGGGGAGCCTGGTCCACAAATCGGCATCGGGCTGCTGTTTCACCTCTCCCGGGGAGAGGCCGGCGCTTACGGCGACTCGCAACGTCGTCCGGTGGCGCCGGGTGGGGGATAGAACCCTCGCTGAAATCGTAACCCCTCACCCACCCTCTCCCGATCGGAGAGGGAGCGCTTCCGCTGCGGAACGTCCATAGTCGAGACAAGCCGAGATCATGCTGAATTCAGCCCTCATCAACGTCATGGTCAAGGCCGCGCGCCGCGCCGGCCGCAGCCTCAAGCGCGACCTCGGCGAGATCGAGAACCTTCAGGTGTCGCTGAAAGGCCCTGCCAATTTCGTCACCATGGCGGACCGGCGCGCCGAGGAGATGCTGCTCTCCGACCTCACCAAGGCACGGCCGGGTTACGG
>JBAVEE010000251.1:0-4717 GCA_049587575.1 Bradyrhizobium sp. | reverse complement strand
CTGCTGCGCTCTACCTTGAGAGCCGTGGTCGCGCAGCGGCTCGTTCGGCAACTGTGCGATCGCTGCAAAATCCCGAAGATACTCGCCGAGGCCGATTTCGCCGAAGACCCCCGACTTGGCGCGTTCGGCTTCCAAAGCGGCGAGACGTTTCAGGCGCCTTCCGGATGTGAACGCTGCGGCGGGACCGGCTATCGCGGCCGGCTGGGCGTCTTCGAGATCCTCGAACTCAGCAGCGAGATACGCGAACTGGTCGGGGAGAAGACCGATGGACTCAAAATAGACCAGGCGGCGATCCGCGCCGGAATGACGACGATGCTCGACGACGGCGTTGCGAAATGTCGCGCCGGTCTGACCTCGCCCGCGGAAATACTCCGCGTCACCACCGTGCGGTGAGGTGAGATCGTGCCGAATTTCCGCTATCGGGCCCTGACGCAGAACGGAGAGATCGTGCATGGCACGCTCTCGGCTCCGACAGCCGCGGAAGTCGCGCACCGCATCGAGTATCTCCGGCTGCTGCCGATCGAAACCGTCGAAGACAGAGCAAGCGCGGCCGCGCCGGGCACCGGCTTCGGCTTCGGCTTTTTCGGCCGGCCAAGCCCGGCGGAAGTGACGACCTTCACCAGGGACATGGCGCTTCTTCTGAAGGCGGGCGCGCGCCTGGACGATGCACTCGAACTGCTTGCCAGCGACGCGGATGTCGGCCGGCTGCGTCCGGTGGTTGGCAAGCTGCGGGCTGCGGTTTTGACCGGCGAAAGCTTCGCCGGCGCGGTTGCGGAACACCCGGCTCTGTTTCCCGCCATGTATGTCGCGCTGGTTCGCGTCGGCGAAGTATCGGGCACGCTCGATCAGGTGCTTGAAATGCTGGGAGCGGAGCGGGCACGGGCCGAGCTGATGCGCCGCAAAGTCACGGATGCGATGCAGTACCCGGCCTTCGTCCTGATCGCCGCTGCCGGCGTCATGCTGTTCTTCATTCTGTTCGTTCTGCCGCAGTTTTCGTCGGTGCTGCAGGACTTCGGCGCAAAATCGGACTCCGCGCTCAGCGTTTTCATCAAGCTGTCGGATTTTCTTCGGGCGAACGCCGCCGCTGTGATGCTCACTTCCGCACTGGCCGTGGCGAGCCTCTGGTGGCTGCTTCGCCGGCCGGGCACGGGCGCCGCGATCATGACCGCGGTCTCCCGCGTTCCCGGCATAGCCAGCGTCTTCCAATTCTATCGCACCAGTCTTTTTTGCCGCAATCTCGGGGTTCTGCTTGGCAGCGGTGTCAATCTCACGGCTACTTTGCGGATCCTGGTCGACATCATGGCGGTCACCGGAAACGTTGCGACCTGGACGGCTGCTGCGGATCGCGTCCGTCATGGCGGCAAGCTTTCGGACGCCCTGCTCGCGTCGAGCAACATGCCGCCGATGGCGATCCGCATGATGCGGCTGGGCGAGGAAACCGGGCAATTGCCGGTGCTGGCCGGCCGCGTCGCCGAATTCTACGAGGCGAAACTGCAGCGCAGCCTTGATCGTATCGTCGGCATCATCGGACCGCTTGCCATCGTCACCATCAGTACAGTCGTCGGGGGATTGATCGTATCGGTCATGACCGCGCTTCTGTCAGTTACGCAACTTGTCGGATAGAGCAAGGATAGGTTCATGATGAAGTCGGTAAGACGCGTTGGCAGGTTTTTCGCCGGGTGCGCACACGACAAGCGACATCAGGATTTGGGCCAGCAGGGTTTCACCCTGGTCGAGATGCTGGTGGTGATCACCATCATCGGCCTCATCATGGGCCTGATCGGTCCGCGCGTATTGAATTATCTCAGCGAATCGAAGGTCAAGGCTGCGAAGATCCAGCTGCAGAGCTTCTCCAGCGCGCTCGACCTGTTTTATCTCGACGCCGGCCGCTTTCCCTCGACGGCGGAAGGCCTGGCGGCTCTGGTACAGCGTACGCCAGGTGTCGCTGCCTGGAACGGGCCGTATCTGAAGGGTGGCAACGTGCCGAACGATCCCTGGAGCCATCCCTATCTTTATCGCGCGCCCGGTGAACATGGACCTTACGATATCATGTCTTATGGATCCGATGGCCAGGAGGGCGGCAGCGGGCTTGCGGCCGACATTTCGATCGACACCATGGCCAGCGCCAAAAATGAGTAACGGCCCGGAAAGCGGTTTCACCTTGCTTGAAATGGTGTGTGTGCTCGCGCTCATCGCCATGATGGCGGCTGTGCTTCTTCCGTTCATCCCACATCAAACATCCCGCTCACGGCTGCAGGCCTATGCGCTTCAGATCGCGAGCCTGCTGAAGGCGGATCGCAACGCGGCGATCCGGCGCGGCGTTGACGTCTCCACGCTGGTCGATGCCGGAGGCCGCTCGATCCGGTCGGGCGCGACCGCGGACATGATTCGCATTCCGGACGACGTCCGCTTCGATGCGCTTTTGCCGCAAACCTGCAACCGGCGTGCGGCCTTGTCGACGATCAGCTTCTTTGCCAGCGGCATGTCATGCGGCGGGGCGATCGCGCTGACGCGACTCGATGCCGGCTATGAAATTCGCGTCAACTGGCTGACGGGAAGGATCGAAATTGTTCCACACAAATCCTCCACCAATTGACGGCGGCGACGCCGGCTTCACGATCATTGAGGTATTGATCGCGCTGGCGATCGTAGCCGTCTCGATCGTCGCGATCGGATCAGTCATGTCGACAAACGTCAGGGGCGTCCGTGCACTGGAGCAGCACGTGACACTGATGCAGACTGCGCGTTCCGTCATGACCGCGGAAATCCCGCCGCGCGCAGAGCTTGGCCCGGGGGCGCTGTCGGGGCAGATTAACGGCTATCGGTGGAAGATCGACGTCGGGCCACTCGGCGAAGACTGGACGGTGCCGGGCGCGGACGCCGCCTGGATTCCCGCCCTCGTCAGGATTCGTGTCCAGGCCCCCACAGGGGCGGTATCCGACCTTCACACGGTTCGTCTCATGCACGGCCCGCCCCAATGAGCGCCTCGCTGGCAAGGCAACGGGTTGGCGAGCGCGGCTTCACGCTGATCGAGACCCTCGTGGCGTTGGCGTTGATGGGCCTGGTGCTCTCGGCGCTGGCAAACATCACGGCGCAATGGCTTCCGAACTGGAATCGCGGCCTTGAGCGGATTCAACGCAGTGAATTGATCGGTATCGCGTTGCAACGAATCGGCGCTGACCTCGCGGCCGCCGAATATGTGCCGGCCAATCGCGGCGAGCGCCGTCCATTGTTCGATGGCTCGGAGCTGTCGGTCACGTTCGTGCGCACGGCCTTGGGCCCGAACGCCGGGCCTGGGCTGGATGTGGTACGGGTCGGCGAAACCACGGATCGTGAGGGCCTCGTAACGGTTCGTTCGCGCACGCCATTCCGGCCGTTGCCGCTGGCATCTTCGCTGTCCGAACAACTTCATTTCGGGGAACCGGTCGTGCTGCTGCGCGCGCCTTTTCGGCTGTCATTCGCTTATGCGGGCCAGGATCGGGTCTGGAAAAGCAGCTGGCACGACTCCAACACGCTGCCAACGGCCATTAAATTGACGGTGCGGGACGCGGCGAGCGAGCGAATCCTTTCGATTTCGACGGTAGCGCCGGTTCATGTCCAGGCCCCCGCGCAAGGCGACTGCGCGCAGGCGGACGGCGGCTGCGACGGCAAACCAGGCGCTCCCAATAGTCCTCAAGGAAATTCCCAAGGAAATTCCCAAGCAAATCCTCAAGGAAGTTTCCAAGGAAGTTCGCAGCAAATGGCCACAGGGCAGGGAGGTCAGCAATGACGCGGGCATCCCGGCGCGCGGCTATAGCTTCCTCGGAGCGGGGCTTCGTCATCGTCGCCGTGCTTTGGATTCTCATCGCCCTGTCGGCACTGGCGACGATCTTTTCGGTCTATCTGTCTAATTCGGCTCAGGCGCTGGCCGTTACCGATGCCGGACTGCAGACGGAGGCTCTGGTGTCGGCCAGCCTCGAGTTGACGGCCTATCAATTGCTGCTCGCGGATGACAAGGCGCGCCCGGCGCAGGGGGCGTTTCGCTTCCGGCTGGACAATGCGGAGGTTCTCGTCACCTTTGCGTCGGAGGCCGCGCGCGTCGATCTCAATTTTGCTTCCAGGGAGATGCTGGCCAATCTGTTTGCCGTTCTCGGCGCGAACGAAAAGGTCGCCATGGAGTCTGCTGACCGGATCGTCGGGTGGCGGACGCGTCCCGCGGCCAATACGGCTAATGAGGAAGAGGCGCTGTATGGTGCCGCGGGTCTCACCTACTCTCCACGACAGTCGCTATTTACTCACGTAAACGAACTCAGCCTCGTTCTCGGCGTGCCCCCGGAACTGGTCGATCGCGCTTTGCCGTTCGTGACCGTCTTCAGCGGATCATCCGACGTCGATGTTCTGACCGCGCCCCCCGAGGTGATCGCCGCCTTGCCGGGCATGACGCCGTCGGCCCTGAGCGATTTCCTGAAGCAGCGGCCGGCATTGTCGAGAGACCAGGCTGCGATCGCAGCCGCACTCGGTCCGGCCCAGGCCAGCGCGACCATTCCCACGAGCAAATCCTTTCGCATCCTGACGACAGTGAGATACGACAATGGCCGCCGTACCTCGTCGGAGGTTGTGCTCGCGTTGGGCAAGGACAGGGAACAGGACAAGGATCCCTACCAGGTGCTGTCGTGGCAGGACGACGTGGAAGCCGGTCACGGCCAGCAGAAACCGGCGAGTGGTCGGCAGCCATGAT
>JBAVEE010000250.1:0-9499 GCA_049587575.1 Bradyrhizobium sp. | reverse complement strand
GCCTGTTCCTGAAGGAGTTCGTGACCGGCACGATCCTCGGCCTGCGCTATTTCTTCGGGCCGAAGGCGACGCTCAACTATCCGGCCGAGAAGGGGCCGATCTCGCCGCGCTTCCGCGGCGAACACGCCCAGCGCCGCTATCCGAACGGCGAGGAGCGCTGCATCGCCTGCAAGCTGTGCGAGGCGATCTGCCCGGCGCAGGCGATCACTATTGAAGCCGGACCGCGCCGCAACGACGGCACCCGGCGCACCGTGCGCTACGACATCGACATGGTGAAATGCATCTATTGCGGCCTGTGCCAGGAAGCCTGTCCGGTCGATGCCATCGTCGAGGGTCCGAATTTCGAATTCGCGACCGAGACGCGCGAGGAACTCTATTATGACAAGGCGAAACTTCTCGCCAATGGTGACCGCTGGGAGCGCGAGATTGCAAAATCAATCGAACTCGACGCGCCGTACCGGTGAGGTGAGGGCATGATCCTTCCAGCGCTGTTCTTCTATCTGTTCGCAGGCATCTGCGTCGCCTCGGCGGTGATGGTGATTGTATCGCGCAATCCCGTGCACTCCGTGCTGTTCCTGATCCTGGCGTTCGTCAACGCGTCGGGCCTGTTCGTGCTGCTGGGGGCCGAGTTCCTGGCGATGATTCTGGTCGTGGTCTACGTGGGCGCGGTCGCGGTGCTGTTTCTGTTCGTGATCATGATGCTCGATGTCGATTTCAGCGAACTGCGCGAGGGTTTTCTGGAATATCTGCCGATTGGCCTGGTGATCGGCGCGGTATTCCTGGCCGAATTGCTGCTGGTTGGCGGCGGCTGGGTCATCAATCCCAATGTCGCCAAATCGATTACGTCCCCGATCCCGGCCAATGTCAGCAACACCGAGGCGCTCGGTCTCGTGCTCTACACCAAGTACGACCATTATTTCCAGATCGCCGGCATGGTGCTGCTGGTTGCGATGATCGGCGCCATCGTGCTGACGCTGCGTCACAAGGCCAGCGTCAAGCGGCAGGACATCAATGTGCAGAACGCGCGGACGCCGGAGCTCGCCATGAGCGTGCGCAAGGTGGCCTCCGGGCAAGGCCTGCAGGACGCGGACGCGGCGGAGTGGGTACAATGACGATCGGTCTTGGACACTACCTCTCGGTCGGCGCTATCCTGTTCACGCTCGGGATTCTCGGCATCTTCCTCAACCGCAAGAACATCATCATCATCCTGATGTCGATCGAACTGATCCTGCTCGCCGTCAACATCAACCTGGTGGCGTTTTCGGCATTCCTCGGCGACATCGTCGGCCAGGTCTTCGCACTGCTCGTGCTTACGGTGGCGGCGGCGGAAGCGGCGATCGGTCTTGCGGTATTGGTGGTGTACTTCCGCAACCGCGGTTCGATCGCGGTTGAAGACGTCAATCTGATGAAGGGTTAACGCGCCAATGATCCAGGCAATCGTCTTTATGCCGCTGATCGGCGCTGTGATCGCGGGGCTGATTTCCATCTTCGGCGCACATGCGCGCAATCCGAGCGGCGACACAGTCGAACATCACGACGACGCCCATGGCGCGGACAGCCATGCGGCGGATGCCCCTGCGGACGATCACGGTCATGACGACCATCATGCGGTCGAGCCGCCGGCGGCAGGTTCACGCGCGGCTGAATTGATTACGACGGGGCTGTTGCTGGCTGCGGCGGCGTTGTCATGGGTGGCGCTGTTCGATGTCGGCTTCATGCATCACGATGTCAGGATCGCGCTGTTTCCCTGGATCACCTCGGGCGATCTGCAGGTCTCGTGGGCGCTGCGGGTCGATACCTTGACGGCGGTAATGCTGGTGGTGGTCAACACCGTTTCCTCGCTCGTCCACCTTTATTCGATCGGTTACATGGACGAGGATCCGAACCGGCCGCGCTTCTTCGGTTATCTTTCGTTGTTCACCTTCGCGATGCTGATGCTGGTGACCGCCGATAATCTGGTGCAGCTGTTCTTCGGCTGGGAGGGCGTTGGTCTCGCAAGCTACCTGCTGATCGGGTTCTGGTACCAGAAGCCGTCGGCGAACGCCGCGGCGATCAAGGCCTTCGTCGTCAACCGGGTCGGCGATTTCGGTTTTGCGCTCGGCATCTTTGCCGTCTTCATGCTGATCGGTTCCACCGACTTCGAGACGATTTTTGCCGGCGCGCCGGGCCTCACCGGCAAGACCATCGATTTCTTCGGCTGGCACGCCGATGCGCTGACGCTGACATGCCTGCTGCTGTTCATGGGGGCGATGGGCAAATCGGCCCAGTTCCTGCTGCACACCTGGTTGCCGGACGCGATGGAAGGCCCGACGCCGGTTTCCGCGCTGATCCACGCCGCGACCATGGTCACCGCGGGCGTGTTCATGGTGGCACGGCTGTCGCCGCTGTTTGAGCTTGCGCCCAACGCGCAGGCCGTCGTGATGTTCTTCGGCGCGACCACGGCGTTCTTTGCGGCGACCGTGGGTCTCGTCCAGAACGACATCAAGCGCATCGTGGCCTATTCGACCTGTTCGCAGCTCGGCTACATGTTCGTGGCGATGGGGGCGGGGGCCTACTCCGTCGGCATATTCCATCTGTTCACGCACGCCTTTTTCAAGGCGCTGCTGTTCCTGGGCTCGGGCTCGGTGATCTACGCGATGCATCACGAGCAGGACATCCGCAACATGGGCGGCTTGAAGGACCGGATCCCCTTCACCTATATCGTGATGGTCATCGGCACGCTGGCGCTGACGGGATTTCCGCTCACGGCGGGCTACTTCTCCAAGGACGCGATCATCGAATCCGCGTTCGTGTCGCACAATCCGTTCGCGCTCTATGGCTTCCTGATGACGGTGATCGCGGCGGGCCTGACCTCGTTCTACTCGTGGCGCCTGATCTTCAAGACCTTCCATGGCGAGCCGCACGATCAGGAGCATTATGAAGCCGCGCACGAGGCGCCGCTTACGATGCTGGTCCCGATCGGCATCCTTGCCGTCGGATCCATCTTTGCGGGTTTCCCGTTCAAGGAGTTGTTCGCAGGCCACGCCGTGGGAGAGTTCTTCCGCGAGTCGCTGAAGATGAACCCGCACATCATCGAGGAGATGCATCACATCCCCGAAACCATCGCGTTCCTGCCGACGGTAATGATGCTGATCGGCGCCTATATTTCTTACGTCTTCTATATCCGCAGGCCGTATCTGCCGGTTGAGCTGGCCCGACAGCAGCCGCTGCTTTACCGGTTCCTGCTCAACAAATGGTATTTCGACGAGCTCTACGATCTGATCTTCGTTCGTCCAGCCAAGTGGATCGGGCGTTTCCTGTGGAAGGTCGGCGACGGCTATATCATCGACGGCTTCGGCCCGGATGGGGTGTCGGCTCGGGTGCTTGACGTCACCCGCACTGTGGTGCGGCTTCAGACCGGCTATCTCTACCACTACGCCTTCGCGATGCTGATCGGGGTTGCCGGATTGATTACCTGGTTCATGTTCGGCGTGGGAGGCCAGTGATGACGACCTGGCCCATTCTTTCCGTCGTTACCTTCCTGCCGGTGGTCGGCGCGCTGCTGGTCTATATCAGCCGGGGCGACGACGAGGCCGCCCGGCGCAATGCGCGCTGGATCGCGCTGTGGACCACGCTGATCACCTTCGGCGTGTCGCTGATCCTGGTCTGGCGCTTCGATCCGGCGCAGCCGGACTTTCAGTTCGTCGAAAAGGCGTCATGGCTGGCCAGCGGCATCACCTATCACATGGGGGTCGACGGCATCTCGTTGCCGTTCGTGATCTTGACCACCGCCTTGATGCCGTTCTGCATCCTGGCAAGCTGGAAATCGGTGACGTTGCGGGTGCGCGAATACATGATGGCGTTCCTGCTGCTGGAAGCGCTGATGATCGGCACCTTCGCCGCGCTCGACCTCGTGCTGTTCTACCTCTTCTTCGAGGGCGGCCTGATCCCGATGTTCCTGATCATCGGGGTGTGGGGCGGTCCGCGCCGGGTTTATGCCAGTTTCAAGTTCTTCCTCTACACGCTGCTCGGCTCGGTCCTGATGCTGCTGGCGATCATGGCGCTGTACTGGAACGCCGGCACCACCGACATCCCGGCCCTGATGCAGACCGCCGTGCCGCGTTCGCTGCAGACCTGGGCGTGGCTGGCGTTCTTTGCCTCCTTTGCGGTGAAGATGCCGATGTGGCCGGTGCACACCTGGCTGCCGGATGCGCATGTCGAGGCGCCGACTGCCGGCTCGGTTATCCTGGCCGCGATCCTGCTCAAGATGGGCGGCTACGGCTTCCTGCGCTTCTCGCTGCCGATGTTCCCGCTGGCCTCGCACGATTTCGCACCGCTGATCTTCTCGCTCTCGGCGATCGCGATCATCTACACTTCGCTCGTGGCGCTGATGCAGGAAGACATCAAGAAGCTGATTGCCTATTCGTCCGTTGCCCATATGGGCTTCGTCACCATGGGTATCTTCGCCGGAACCACGCAAGGCGTCGCCGGCGGCGTATTCCAGATGGTTTCGCACGGCATCGTTTCGGGCGCGCTGTTCCTCTGCGTCGGCATCGTTTACGACCGCATGCATACCCGCGAGATCGCCGCCTATGGCGGGCTGGTCAACCGCATGCCGCTCTATGCGCTGGTGTTCATGGTCTTCACCATGGCCAATGTCGGCTTGCCCGGCACCTCCGGCTTCGTCGGCGAATTCATGACGCTGATCGGCACCTTCAAGGTCTCGATACCGACCGCGACGGTAGCCACGCTGGGGGTAATCCTGTCGGCGTGCTACGCGCTATGGCTTTACCGCAAGGTGGTATTCGGCGCGTTGGTCAAGCCGTCGCTGGCAAGCATCAAGGATCTCACCTTCCGCGAGAGCCTGACGCTGATGCCGCTGGTGGCTCTCACCATCCTGTTCGGATTTTACCCGAAGCCGGTAATCGACATGTCGGCAGCGTCGGTGCAGCAACTCGTTACCAATTACAGCCAAGCGGTGACCGCCATGAAGGCAGCCGCGCTGCTGCCGTGAACGCAGCAGGTCAGGACAACACGCCATGAGCTTTGAGACTGCAGGTTATCAGTTGCTGCCCGTGCTGCCGGAGCTTGTGCTGGCCGCGGGCGCCATGGCGCTGCTGATGCTGGGAGCCTATCGCGGGACCCAGACGACGGGCCTCATCACTGGCCTTGCGATTTGCCTGCTGGTAGTGACCGGCGCGCTGGAATTGTGGCTGCCTGCCGGAAAGCTCACGACTTTCGGCGGCAGCTTCATTGTCGACGACTTCGCCCGGTTCCTGAAAATCTTGGCGTTGATCGGCTCTGCCGCGACGCTGATACTTTCGGTGGAATTTCTCGCGGATCCATCCCGTCGCATCTTCGAATACGCCATCCTGGTGCTGCTCTCGACGCTTGGCATGATGGTGCTGATCTCGGCCGGCGACCTGATCATGCTCTATCTCGGGCTCGAGCTGATGAGCCTTGCGCTCTACGTGGTCGCGGCCAGCAATCGCGACAACGCCAAATCCACCGAGGCCGGCCTGAAGTATTTCGTGCTGGGCGCGCTGTCGTCGGGCATGCTGCTGTACGGCGCGTCGCTGATCTACGGCTTCACCGGCACCGTCGGCTTCGCGGGCATCGCCGCGGCGGTGAAGACCGGCAGCGTCGGCATCGTATTCGGTCTGGTGTTCCTGCTTGCCGGGCTTTGCTTCAAGATTTCGGCGGTGCCGTTCCATATGTGGACGCCCGATGTCTCTGAGGGCGCGCCGACGCCGGTGACCGCTTTCTTCGCCTCCGCGCCGAAGGTCGCCGCACTCGCCGTGTTCACCCGGGTGGCGTTGACTGCATTCCCCGGCATCGTCCCGCAGTGGCAGCAGATCGTGGTGTTCGTTTCGATCGCCTCGATGGCGCTGGGAGCGTTCGCCGCGATCGGGCAAAAGAACATCAAGCGGCTGATGGCCTATTCGTCGATCGGCCATATGGGCTTCGCGCTGGTCGGGCTCGCCGCGGGGACCGCCGAGGGTGCCCAGGGTGTGCTGATCTATATCTCGATCTATGTGGCGATGACGCTCGGCAGCTTCGCGGTGATCATCACCATGAAGCGCAACGGCCAGCATTTCGAGAATATCAGCGATTTCGCGGGGCTCTCGCGCACCAATCCATTGCTGGCATTCTTCTTCGCGATGCTGCTGTTTTCGCTGGCGGGCGTTCCGCCGCTCGCGGGCTTCTTCGCCAAATGGTACGTTTTCGTCGCGGCGATCAAGGCCGGGCTGTTCACGCTGGCTGTCGTCGGCGTGCTCGCCAGCGTGGTCGGCGCATTTTACTATCTTACCATCATCAAGGTGATGTACTTCGACGAGCCGCTGGCCAAGCTGGATCCGATGCGCCTGGAATTGCGCACGGTGCTGGCGGTGGCTGGCCTCTTCAACATCTTTTTCTTCGTCTATCCGGGGCCGCTGGTGAGCGTGGCAACGGCCGCGGCGAAGTCGCTCTTTTAGATAGATGGCATTCACGCTCGGTCCTCGAGCCATATCAGCGGGTTACCGGCTCGCCGCCTTTGACAGCATAGGCTCGACCAACGCGGAGGCGTTGTCGCGCGCCCGCGATGGTGAGCGGGGGCCGATGTGGTTTGTGACCTCCGAGCAGACCGCCGGGCGCGGGCGAAGACATCGGCCCTGGATCGCGCCGCGAGGCAATCTGGCCTGCAGCGTTCTCGAAACGGTCGACGCGTCACCTGCGGTCGCGGCGACGCTCGGCTTTGCCGCGGGGCTTGCAGTGGAAGCCGCGCTACAAAAAATCAGCATAGAAGCGTCGCTTAGATCGGCGGGATCGGACGATATGAAGTTTTCGCTGAAATGGCCCAACGACGTATTGGCGGGGCAACGGAAGCTCGCCGGCATCCTGCTGGAAGCGGAAGCCGTGGCGGGCGACGGCCTCGCCGTCGTGGTCGGCATCGGCACCAACGTCGTCGCCGCACCGGAAGGCACGCCGACGCCCGCGACGTCGCTGGCAGCGCTAGGTGTTCATGTCGGCGCGGAAGAGTTGTTCGCGACCTTGTCGGATAGCTGGACGGAATTTCGCGCTATCTGGGACCATGGACGCGGCTTTGGCGAGATCCGGCGGCTCTGGCTGGAGCGCGCGGCGGGGCTTGGACAGCCGGTGGCCGTCCACACCGGCGGCTCGACCGTCGCCGGTACATTCGACACCATCGACGAGACCGGTTGCATGATGGTCAGGACATCGAACGGCAACCGGGTTTCGATCTCGGCGGGCGACGTCCATTTCGGCTCGGCCGCCTCCGTGGGAGCAGCCTGATGGCCCGGCCGGATGAACTGACCTTTGCGCCGCTCGGCGGCGTCGGCGAGATCGGCATGAACCTGTCGATCTACGGCCTTGGCAACCGCCATCAGCGTTGCTGGCTCGCGGTCGATCTCGGCGTGTCCTTTGGCAACGAGGAGCACCTGCCTGGCATCGATACCATCATGCCGGACATCCGCTTTCTTGAAAAAGAGCGAAAGAATCTGGTCGGGCTCGTGCTGACGCACGCCCACGAAGACCATTTCGGCGCCATCATCGACCTCTGGCCCAAGCTGAAATGCCCGATCTATGCGACCAAGTTCAGCGCCGCGCTGTTCGAGGCCAAATGCGCTTCCGAGCGCAATCCGCCGAAGATCCCGGTCACCGTGGTGCCGTCGGGCGGCCGGATCGATCTCGGGCCATTCAATGTCGAGTTCATTCCGGTGGCGCATTCGATTCCGGAAGCCCACGCGCTGGCGATCCACACGTCGGCGGGCACCGTTCTGCATACCGGCGACTGGAAGATTGATCCGACCCCGATCATCGGCCCGCCGACCGACGAGCGGCGGTTGCGCGAGCTCGGCGACGCCGGCGTGCTGGCGCTGATCGGCGATTCCACCAATGCCGTCCGGGAAGGGCGCTCGCCCTCGGAAATCGAAGTCGCAAAGACCATCACCGAACTGGTGAAGGCGGCGAAGGGCCGGGTCGCCGTGACCACGTTTGCTTCCAATGTCGCGCGGCTGCGCGCGGTCGCGGATGCCGCGCGCGCCTGCGGGCGCGAGGTGGTGGTGGTCGGCCGCGCCATGGAACGCGTGGTGCAGGTAGCGCGCGAAACCGGCCATCTCGATGGGGTGCAGAAGTTTCGTGGCGCCGATCTCTACGGTCATTTCCCTCCCGACAAGGTGCTGGCGCTGTGCACCGGAAGCCAGGGCGAGCCGCGGGCGGCGCTGTCGCGTATCGCCAACGACGATCACCCGCAGGTGACGCTCAACAAGGGCGACAGCGTGATCTTTTCCTCGCGCACCATTCCCGGAAATGAGAAGGCGGTGGGCGCCATCATCAACGGTCTGATCACGCAGGGCGTCGAGGTCATTACCGACCGCACCCATCTCGTCCATGTGTCCGGCCATCCTCGCCGCGACGAATTGCGTGACATGATCGCCTGGGTGCGCCCGCAACTGTTGATCCCCGTCCATGGCGAAGCGCTGCATCTGTTCGAGCACGCCAAGCTGGCGCGGGCCGCAGGCGTGCCGAAGGTTCTGATCTGCCGCAATGGCGACCTGGTCAAGTTGGGGCCGGGCGATCCCGGAGTTGTCGAGGAACTGCCATCGGGGCGGCTCTACAAGGATGGCTCGATTCTGGAGGATTCCAAATCGCGCGCCGTCGTCGAGCGGCGTAAATTGGCCTTCGCCGGCTGCGCCTTCGTGGCGGTCGCGGTGACCGAAAAAGGCGAACTGGCTGACGATCCTGAAGTTGATCTGGTTGGAATCCCCGAGAAAAATACCGCAGGCGAAATCATCGACGAGATCGTGTTCGATGCCGTGGTGTCGACCGTGGAGGGGCTGCCGAGGGCACGGCGCCGCGATCCGGATGCGATGGCGGAATCCGTGCGCCGGGCCGTGCGCGCCACGATCAACGAGCATTGGGGCAAGAAACCGCTGTGTTACGTTCACGTTTTGACGGTCTAGCGCAGGCTTTGACCGAGCGGTGCGCGCCGGTTTTGCGATCAGAACCGCGCAGGGTATAAAGCAAGGCGGAGAAGTGGCATGCTGGGCCGGCTTAATCATGTGGCGATCGCGGTCAGGGATGCCGAGAAGGCGGCCAGGATCTATGGCGCGGCGTTCGGCGCCGATATTTCCGCAGCGGTGCCGTTGCCCGAGCATGGCGTCATCACCGTGTTCGTGACCTTGCCCAACACCAAGATCGAATTCATCCAGCCGCTCGGCGATACCTCGCCAATCGCCAAATTCCTTGAGCGCAATGCCGATGGCGGCATCCATCATATCTGTTACGATGTGCCCGACATCATCGCGGCGCGTGATATTCTTATCAAGGAGGGGGCGCGGGTGCTTGGCGACGGCGTTCCCAGGATCGGCGCCCACGGCAAGCCGGTGCTGTTCCTGCACCCGAAGGATTTTTCCGGCGCGCTCGTCGAAATCGAGCAGGCCTGACGCCCGATGGCCTATACCATCTCAACCGCGTTTGCGATCTACTTCGTGATATGGTGGATCGTGCTGTTCCTGAC
>JBAVEE010000249.1:0-8558 GCA_049587575.1 Bradyrhizobium sp. | reverse complement strand
AAATCCCGCTATATAGCGGCCCATCTCACACGGAAACATGGCTCAAAAGGCCGTCCGGTGGCAGCCGGGCCATAAGGCTCGTCTGCTCACACGTTTCCGGAGGAACCAACCGGAGAACTGAACTATGGCGCTACCCGATTTCTCTATGCGTCAGCTGCTCGAAGCTGGCGTTCACTTTGGCCACCAATCGCACCGCTGGAATCCGAAGATGGCGGATTACATTTTCGGTGCCCGCAACAACATCCACATCATCGACCTCGCCCAGACCGTGCCGCTGTTGCATCGCGCGCTCCAGGCGGTGAGCGATACCGTCGCCAAGGGCGGCCGTATCCTGTTTGTCGGCACCAAGCGGCAGGCGCAGGACGGCGTCGCCGAAGCCGCCAAGCGCTCGGCGCAGTATTTCGTCAATTCGCGCTGGCTCGGCGGAACCCTGACCAACTGGAAGACGATTTCCGGTTCGATCAAGCGGTTGCGGCACCTCGATGAGGTGCTCAATTCCGGCGATGCCAATGCCTACACCAAGAAAGAGCGGCTGACGCTGCAGCGCGAGCGCGACAAGCTCGATCGTTCGCTCGGCGGCATCAAGGACATGGGCGGTCTGCCCGACCTGATCTTCGTGATCGACACCAACAAGGAAGACATCGCGATCCAGGAAGCCCAGCGGCTCAATATTCCGGTCGCGGCGATCGTCGATACCAATTCGGACCCGAAGGGCATCACCTATGTCGTGCCCGGCAATGACGACGCCGGCCGCGCCATCACGCTGTATTGCGATCTGATCGCCCGCGCGGTGATCGATGGCATTTCGCGTGCGCAGGGCGATTCCGGGATCGATATCGGCGCTTCCGCCCATCCCGTTCGCGAGGCGATTCCGGCAGCGCCGCAGCCGACGGGCTTCCAGGGCCTCGCCGGGCCGCGAGGGACTGCCGACGATCTCAAGAAGCTCACCGGCGTGTCCGGCGCGATCGAGAAGAAGTTCAACGATCTCGGCATTTTCCACTATTGGCAGCTGGCCGAACTCGATCACGACACCGCGCACAAGATCGGCGAAGAGGTCGGGCTTCCGAGCAGGGCCGATGGCTGGGTCGCCCAGGCCAAGGCGATGACCGCAGAAGCGGAATAGCGAGCCGTTGGCCGGGGGAGCATCCCGGCCAACAAATTCCAATTTACGACATTGCTGATGGTGGATGGGCGGCGAGGCGGCAAAGCCGCGCCGCCATCGCCCTGACAGGCAGAGGACGTGCAACAATGGCGACAATCACGGCGGCGATGGTCAAGGACCTGCGCGAGACCACTGGCGTAGGCATGATGGACTGCAAGCAAGCGCTGTCCGAGAACGACGGCGACATGCAGGCGGCGATCGACTGGCTGCGCAAGAAGGGGCTGTCGAAGGCCGCGAAGAAGGCCGGCCGTGTCGCGGCGGAAGGCCTGATCGGCGCGCTGACGGCCGGCAGCAAGGGCGTTGTCGTGGAAGTCAATTCCGAAACCGACTTCGTCGCGCGCAATGGCCAGTTTCAGGGACTGGTCAAGATGATCGCGCAGGTCGCGCTCAATGTCGGCGCCGACGTGGAAAAGATCAAGGCCGCCAAGATCGGAAACGTGACCGTAGAGACCGCCATCGCCGACGCGATCGCGACGATCGGCGAGAACATGACGCTGCGCCGCGCTGCTTCGCTCGAAGTCGGCAAGGGCGTTGTGTCGAGCTATGTGCACAACGCGGCGATCGAGGGTGCGGGCAAGATGGGCGTGATCGTGGCGCTGGAATCGGCGGGCAAGACCGACGAACTGGCCGCGCTTGGAAAGCAGCTCGCGATGCATGTCGCGGCCACCAACCCGCAGGCGCTGGATCCGGCCGGGCTGGATCCCGCCGCGGTCAAGCGCGAGAAGGACGTGCTCGCCGACAAATACCGGCAGCAGGGCAAGCCCGAGAACGTGATCGAAAAGATCGTCGAGTCCGGCCTGAAGACCTACTACAAGGAAGTTTGTCTGCTCGAGCAGGCCTCGGTCCATGCCGAGCACGGTGGAAAGTCGATCGCGCAGGCCCTGAAAGAAGCTGAGGGTAAGGTTGGCGCGCCGATCAAGGTGACCGGATTCCTGCGGTATGCTCTGGGCGAGGGAATCGAGCGGCAGGAAACCGATTTCGCAGCCGAAGTCGCGGCGGTTAGCGGTCAGAAATAACCGCCTGAACAGTGCTTGCGGCTTGTTTGTGCCGGGAGCTGCCGGGCGGGCTAAGGAAAGCGATTCGCAATGGCTGAGCCGGTCTATCGTCGCGTGGTGATCAAGCTTTCCGGCGAATATTTTGCCGGCCCGCACGCATCCGGAATGGACCAGCCAACCATCGATCGGGTCGCCGGCGACCTGATCGCGGCCAGGCAATTGGGCGTCGAAATCGCCGTCGTCGTCGGCGGCGGCAATCTGGTGCGTGGCGTGGAGGTATCCTCGCGCGGCGTTTCTCGCCCGACCGGCGATACCATGGGCATGCTCGCCACCGTGATGAACTGCCTTGCGCTCGAGGCGGCCATCGAGCGCCGCGGGGCGCCGGCGCGTACGCTGTCGGCATTCGTCATGCCTCAAATTTCGGAGTTGTTCACCCGAAGTGCGACGCACAAATATCTAGCCGAGGGCCGAATCGTGTTGCTCGGCGGCGGAACCGGCAATCCGTTCTTCACCACCGATACGACGGCGGTGCTGCGGGCCGCTGAAATCGGCGCGCAGGCGGTGCTCAAGGCAACCAACGTCGACGGTATCTACAGCGCTGATCCCAAAAAGGACCCGTCTGCCAAGCGATTTGACCGCCTGAGCCATTCCGAGGCGATCGCAGGCAGCTACAAGGTCATGGATGCCACCGCATTCGCGCTTGCTCGCGAGACGTCGCTGCCTATCATCGTGTTTTCCATCGCCGAGCCGGGCTCGATCGGTGCAATCCTGCGCGGGAGCGGCCACGGCACCATCGTCGCGGGCTGACGGGCCGGCCAAGCGCCGAGCGTGCCGAGGGCTGGCGGCGCCGACGACCGGTTTTCAAGAGGAGAGAGCGTTATGCCCACGGGTAGTTTCGACATCAACGAATTGAAGCGCCGCATGCAGGGTGCCACGCAGTCCCTCAAGCACGAATTGGGCGGTTTGCGGACCGGCCGCGCCGCAGCTTCGATGCTGGAGCCGGTGCAGGTCGACGCCTATGGTACGCATATGCCGCTCAATCAGCTTGCGACCATCAGCGTTCCCGAGCCGCGGCTTCTTTCGGTGCAGGTATGGGACAAGTCGATGGTAAAGGCCGTGGAGAAGGCGATCGTCGATTCCAACCTCGGCTTGAGCCCCGCCACCGAAGGGCAGGTGCTTCGCCTGAGAATCCCAGAACTCAATGAGGATCGCCGCAAGGAATTGGTCAAGGTCGCGCACAAATATGCGGAAGCCGCCCGCGTCGCGGTCAGGCATGTCCGGCGCGACGGCCTCGATACGATCAAGAAGCTTGAAAAGAATCACGAGATTTCCGAGGACGATCAGGAGCGCCTCGCTCATGACGTGCAGAAGGCGACCGACGGGACGATTTCGGAGATCGATCAGTTGCTTGCAGCCAAGGAAAAGGAAATCCTGACCGTTTAGACCCTGGTTTGTTTGAGCATGATCTTTTCGGAAAGCCGGTTCCCACGTTTCCGGATCATGCTCTGAAGGATTGATCGATGTCGAACGTCGCTGCCCCTGCAACCGAAGGACCGGACCGAGCGGACGGCCCGTTGCATGTGGCGATCATCATGGACGGGAACGGACGCTGGGCGGCGGCCCGCGGTTTGCCGCGCGCGGAAGGTCATCGCCGCGGGGTCGAGGCGTTGCGCAAGGTCGTTCGCGCCGCAAGCGAACTCGGCATTCTCTACCTGACGATTTTCTCCTTCAGCGCGGAAAACTGGTCGCGTCCGGCGACCGAAATCGGCGACCTGTTCGGCCTTTTGCGGCGTTTCATCCGTAATGACCTGGCGACGCTGCATCGCGACGGCGTCCGGGTCCGCGTGATCGGCGAACGCGAGGGGTTGGAGCCGGATATCTGCGCGCTCCTGAAAGAGGCCGAAGACCTGACACGGGACAATAATCGTCTCAACCTCGTGGTCGCCTTCAACTACGGATCCCGGCAGGAAATCGCGCATGCGGCGCAGCGGCTTGCGCGCGAGGTCGCGGATGGAAAACGCGATCCTTCGTCGATCGACGCCGACACGCTCGGTCAATACCTTGATGCACCCGATATTCCCGATCCTGATCTGATCATTCGCACCAGCGGCGAGCAGCGGCTGTCAAATTTCCTGATGTGGCAGGCGGCCTACAGCGAACTCGTATTTGTGCCGATTCACTGGCCGGATTTCGACAAGGCCGCGCTGGAAGGCGCAATTGCGGAATACGCCAGACGGGAACGCCGTTTCGGCGGTCTGGCCGCGAAAACCGGATCGTGACAGAAGGAGAAGCCGCGCCTGCGGTTACCGCCGAGCAGGGCGCGCGCAATCTTTTGGTGCGCGTCGCCGCCGCGCTGGTGCTGGCGCCGCTTGCGATCGGAGCCGCTTATGCCGGTGGCTGGCTTTGGGGTCTCCTCGTCATGTTCGTCGCGGCCGGTCTGTATGTCGAATGGCTGACGATCGTGGGCGCCCGTACTCCGCGCGTGATGGCCGCCGGCATCGCGACGCTTTTCGGCGCCGGAGTGTTGCTCGAAATCGGTCGGATCGGAGCGTCTTGTGTCATGGTCGGGCTTGGCATCATGGTCACGGCGTTGCTGTCGTCGCGTCGCCGCGGCTGGGCCGTGCTTGGCGGTTGCTATGCGTTCGCGGCGCTGATCGCCGCGATCGCGGTGCGGTTCGACCAGGTCTGGGGATTCACCGCGCTGATGTTCGTCCTGCTGATCGTCTGGGTGACCGACATCGGCGGCTATTTCGCAGGCCGGGGCATTGGCGGCCCAAAACTCTGGCCCCGGGTCAGTCCCAAGAAGACGTGGGCAGGCGCGATCGGCGGTTTTGCGGCGAGTCTTGCGGTCGCCGTCGGCTTCGCCGGCTTCGGCCTCGGCAAAACCGGCCCCGTTCTGCTGCTGGGCGCCGTTCTATCGGTTGCTTCGCAGTTCGGCGATCTCTTCGAGTCGGCCGTCAAACGCCGGTTTGGCGTCAAGGATTCCAGCCAGGTCATTCCCGGGCATGGCGGGTTGCTCGATCGTCTCGACGGGTTCGTCGCCGCCATCGTGCTGGCGGCGATTTTCGGGTTTTTGCGGGGCGGCGTGGATGGCGTCGGCCGCGGTCTTATGGTTTGGTGAGGTCATGAGCGCAGTTCCCTTGCGTAACAACAAAGCCGCAGCACCCGTCGTCCGCTCGGTGACCGTGCTGGGTGCCACCGGTTCGATCGGTGACAGCACGATGGATCTGCTGCGGGCTTCGCGCGACCGCTACCGGGTCGAAGCCTTGACGGCCAATACCAATGTGCAGGGGCTGGCAAAGCTGGCGAAGGAGTTCGGCGCGCGCTTTGCGGCCGTGGCGGATCCGGACCGTCTCGCCGAACTGAAGGATGCGCTGGCCGGTACGCGCACCGAGTGCGGCGCGGGAGAAAGCGCCGTCATCGAAGCCGCGGCCCGTCCGGCGGATTGGGTCATGGCGGCGGTCAGCGGCGCCGCCGGGTTGAAACCCGCGCTGGCGGCGGTTGATCGCGGCGCCACCGTGGCGCTTGCCAACAAGGAATGCCTTGTCTGCGCCGGCGATTTCTTCATGCAGCGCGCCGCAACGGCCGGGGCCTGCATCCTGCCGGCCGACTCCGAGCATAACGCCCTGTTTCAGGCGCTGGGCTCGGGAAACCGGGAAGAACTGGTCCGCGTCATCATCACCGCATCGGGCGGACCGTTCCGGACTTGGGCCAGCGCCGATATCGAGCAGGCGACGCTGGCGCAGGCCCTGAAGCATCCGAACTGGAGCATGGGACAAAAGATCACCATCGATTCCGCGTCGATGATGAACAAGGGACTCGAGGTGATCGAAGCGGCGTGCCTGTTTGCGCTGGCGCCGGAGGAGATCGACGTTCTGGTCCACCCGCAATCGATCATCCACGGGATGGTCGAGTTTTCGGATCGTTCTGTGGTTGCGCAACTGGGCGCGCCCGACATGCGCACGCCGATCGCGCATTGCCTCGGCTGGCCTGAGCGTATCATCGGGCCGGCGGCGAAGCTCGATCTCGCCAAGATCGGGCAGCTGACCTTCGAGGCGCCGGATTTTGATCGCTTCCCGGCGCTTCGGCTCGCTTATGATGCACTGCGGACCGGCCGCGGCGCGACCACGGTCTATAACGCAGCCAACGAGGTGGCAGTGGCGGCGTTTATTGCCGGAAAGATCAGATTTGGCGCCATTGCGCGCCTTGTCGAAGCGACGATGGATGCCTGGATACGTTCCGGCAATCTGGCGCCGTTGAGCTCAGCGGACGATGCCATCGCCGTTGACCATAATGCGCGAAATAAAGCGGTCACCCTATTGCCTCAAATTGCCTTAAAGGCATCCTAGAGCGTTGGGGGCAGAGCTACCGGCTCTGGTTGAGGGATATCGGATGCCCGAGTTTTTTCTACATAGTTTCAATGTGTTAAGTCATGGTCTGGTCGGCTACGTCGTTCCCTTCTTGTTCGTGCTTACCATCGTCGTTTTCTTCCACGAGCTTGGTCATTTCCTGGTTGCCCGCTGGGCAGGCGTCAAGGTGTTAACCTTTTCGCTCGGCTTCGGGCCGGAGCTTGCCGGTTTCAACGACCGGCACGGTACCCGATGGAAGATTTCGGCTATTCCGCTCGGTGGCTATGTCAAGTTCTTCGGCGACGATAGCGACGCCTCGACGCCGTCACCCGAAGCCCTCCGCAACATGACCGAAGAAGAACGCGCGGGCAGTTTCCATCACAAGAAAGTCGGGCCGCGGGCAGCGATTGTAGCCGCCGGTCCGATTGCCAATTTCCTTCTGGCTATCGTCATTTTCACCGGCCTCTTCACGTTTTTCGGCAAGCCCAGCATGACGGCGCGAGTCGACAAGGTGGAAGCCGGCAGCGCGGCAGCGGCCGCCGGTTTTGAGGTCGGCGACGTCGTCACTGCCATCGACGGTCAAGCGATCGGAAGTTTCTCCGACATGCAGCGGATCGTCAGCATTCGGGCCGGCGAGCAGCTTGCGTTCACCATCAAGCGCGGTGACGCCACGCTGCAGTTGCGTGGCACGCCGGAACTCAAGGAAGTGAAAGACGCGTTCGGGAATGCCCATCGGCTTGGTGTGCTCGGCATTACCCGTCAGACCGCGGCCGGTGACGTGACCACGGAGCGGGTGGACCCCGCGACCGCGCTCTGGCTCGGTGTCAAGGAGACATGGTTCGTGGTTGATCGGACGCTGGCGTATATCGGCGGCGTCTTTACCGGGCGTGAAGCGGCCGACCAGGTCGGAGGCCCGCTCCGAATCGCCCAGATTTCAGGTCAGGTCGCCACCATTGGTCTTGCTGCGCTGGTGCATCTGGCCGCGGTTCTCTCGATCTCGATAGGATTGTTGAACCTTTTTCCGGTACCTTTGCTGGATGGCGGCCATCTTTTGTTCTACGCGGTGGAAGCTGTGCGCGGACGCCCCTTGTCGGATCGGGCGCAGGAGATGGGGTTCCGAATCGGATTGGGGTTGGTGCTGATGCTGATGGTGTTTGCCACCTACAACGACATTCTGCACCTCGCCGCATCGTGAGGCGGCTTTTTTATGACGTGGCCGATGAGCAACGTCTTGGAATGAAAATGAAATCGCACTGCGACATAAGGTTTGCCCGCTTGGCAAAATTGGCTACAAGCGGCTCAACCAATAGGAATCTGCCGGTTCGTAGGGGTGCGGGCCGGCATTGGAATTATAAGGGCGCTTGGCGCATGAATGTTGGAATGCGGGTACGGGGGGGCTTGTTGGCGGCCCTGGTTATGTTGGCGATGCCAGTTGCCGCCACGCTGGCCGCTGGGCTCGTGTCCACGTCGGCTTTCGCCCAGACCGTCGATTCGATTCAGGTCGAGGGTAACCGGCGGGTCGAAGTCGCGACCATCCGCTCCTACTTCAAGGCGGGCCCTGGCGGCCGCCTGGACCAGGGGAATATCGATGACGGCCTGAAAGCCTTGATCGAGACCGGCCTGTTCCAGGACGTGAAGATCAATCAGGCGGGAGGCCATCTGGTGGTGACGGTGGTCGAAAACCCCGTGATCGGCCGCGTTGCCTTCGAGGGCAACAAGAAGGTCAAAGACGAACAGCTAACCTCGGAAATTCAATCCAAGCCGCGCGGCACGCTGTCACGTCCCATGGTGCAGTCCGACGCCCAGCGTATCGCCGAAATCTATCGCCACGCAGGTCGATATGACGTGACCGTGGTTCCCGAAATCATCGAACAGCCCAACAACCGCGTCGACCTGGTTTTCACGATTACCGAGGGCCCGAAAACCGGCATCAACTCGATCGAGTTCGTCGGTAACACCACCTATTCGTCGTATCGCCTGAAGGACGTCATCAAGACGCGCGAATCGAATCTGCTGAGTTTCCTGGGCGGAAGTGACGTCTACGATCCGGAT
>JBAVEE010000248.1:0-18214 GCA_049587575.1 Bradyrhizobium sp. | reverse complement strand
AGAAATTGCGGCCACACCACGTCGAGCCCGGCGCCGCGATAGAGAATCGCCTGCGCGAAGGCGACGAAATGGGTCGATGGCGATATCTGCATGAATGTGGCGAGCCAGGGCGGCATGCTCTCAAGCGGCGTATTGCTGCCCGAGAGCATGTTCATGGGCAAAAAGACCAACATGTACAGCAGGCCGAGTTGCGGCATCGACCGCGCCACGGTGCCGAGGAAGATTCCGATCGCGGTCGCAAAGAACAGGTAGATCACGACGCCCAACATAAAGAGCGGGATCGAGCCTGCGACGGGAATGCCAAGCATCAAGCGCATCACCAGGTAGAGGGAGAGGCCGACCGCCACCGCGATCACGAGGCCATTTGCCCAGACTTTGGATAACGCGATCTCGAACGGCGTCAGCGGCATGACCAGGAGATGGTCCATGGTCCCGTGTTCGCGCTCGCGCACGACCGCGGCGCCCGCCAGGATGATCGCCAGCATGGTGATGTTGTTGATGATCGCCATCACGCTGGCAAACCAGGATGTCGTCAGGTTGGGGTTGAACGCGATGCGCACATTGAGATTTACAGGCGATAGCGCAACACCCTCCGCATGGGAGACGAAATCCGCGATCTCGGTGCTGATGATCTGCTGCGCATAGCCCGAACCAAGCCCGGCCTGCACCATCGCGGTTGCATCGACGTTGATCTGGAGCCCGGGCTGGCGTCCTGCCAGAACGTAGCGCTCGAAATTGGGCGGGATATCCACCACGAAGGTGAACTTTCCGGCGTTCATCGCCGGAATGATATCGCGCTCGGCGATTTGCTTCGGCGACTGGAACAGCGGCGGAAAGAACGCATGGGCGATTCGGCGTGAAAGCTCCGACTGGTCCTCGTCGACGATCGCGATCGAGGCATTGTGCAACTCCTGCGCATTGCTCCGGGCCTGCAAGGTCACGGCCAGGGAAAATGAATAGACCACCAGTCCCAAAAGGACGAAATCGCGCAGGAAGCTGCGCAATTCCTTGACGCCAAGCCAATAGATATTTGCGGCCTTTCGCATTTTCGGGACGCTAGCGCTCCTGTTTGCGGAGCAGCAGAATGCTGAACCAGGTCAGAACCGGCACAAACAGCATCAGCGCGAGCAGATCGACGCCAAGATCCGTAAAGCCCAATCCCTTGGTGAAGGTGCCGACGCTGATCGGCACGAAATAGGTCATCGGAAATCCACGCCCCATGATTTGAGCCCCGACGGACAGCGACGAAACCGGCGTCATCATGCCGGCGAACTGGGTCGCGGGCAGAACGGTCAGGATTGCCGTCCCGAACAGCGCGGCGATCTGGGTGCGCGTGAAGGCTGAAATCAGCATGCCGTAGCCGGTCGTCGCCGTCACATAGATCACCACCCCCAGGAGCAATGCAGGAAAGCTTCCCTTGAGCGGAATCTGGAACACGAACAGCGCCAGCAGCAGCATCAGGACAAAGTTGGCCATGGCAACGGCGATATAAGGGAGCTGCTTGCCTACCAGAAATTCGAACCGGGTCACCGGCGTGACGTAGAGGTTGGTGATTGAGCCGAGTTCCTTCTCCCGGACAATAGCCAGCGCCATCAGGATCGCTGGAAACATTGCGAGCAGCAGCGACATGGTTGAAGGCACCATCGCGTAGATGCTGTCGAAATCCTGATTGTACTTGAACCGGGTTTCGATGGTCGCGGGCGGGGCTGCGGCGGATTGCGTGGTCTTCACCGCCGGATCCCGCAGGTACAATTGGTGCATACCCTGGAGATAACCGCGGATGGTTTCGGCCCGAAACGGCATCGCGCCGTCGATCAGGGCGCTGATCCAGACGGGACGCCCGCGCTTGATATCGACGCCGAAGCTAGGGGGGATTTCAATCGCTACCGAGATGTTGCCGTTCTCGAGGCGCTTGTCGAGCTCGTCATACGTGCTGAGCGGCGTCTTCTCCACGAAATAGGTCGAGCCTCTGAGTTCTTCCAGATAGGCGCGGCTTTCGGGACTTTGGTCGCGGTCGAGCACTGCAAACGACAGGTTGTTGACGTCCGTCGAAATTCCAAAGCCGAATACCAGCATCAGAAACGTCGTTCCAAGCAAGCTGAACCCGAGCCGGATCGGGTCACGCAATAACTCAAGGGCCTCGCGGATCGTATAGGCGAGCAGCCGCTGCAGGCTGAACGTGGGATGGTCGGGCATCGCTGATCGCACCTTGTCGGGGACTACGTGCGATTTGGCGAATTCCCGAACCGTGGAATTCAGAGCTCCCGTCGCCGCCTCAAGATAGCCGATGAAGGCTTCCTCGAGACTGGCGGCGCCGCGGGCCGCGACCAGCTCCGCCGGCGTGCCCGTCGCCAGGACGCGGCCGGAATCCATCAGCGATATCCGATCGCAGCGTTCGGCCTCGTTCATGAAGTGGGTCGAGACGAAAATCGTCACGCCCTGATTGCGTGAAAGATCGATCAATGCTTCCCAGAAGCGGTCGCGCGCCAGCGGATCGACGCCCGAAGTCGGCTCGTCGAGGATGAGGATCTCGGGCTCGTGGACGATGGCGACGGCCAGCGAGAGCCGCTGGCGAATTCCCAATGGCAGATCCAGCGTGCGCTGATCGAGATAATCCTGAAGGTCGAACTGTGCCACCAGTGCGGCAATGCGCGCTGCGGCCTTCTGCGCTGGCAGATGAAAAATGTGCGCGTGAAGATCGAGGTTTTGCCGGACCGTAAGCTCGGTATAGAGGGAGAACGACTGCGACATGTAGCCGACGCGATAGCGCGAGCTCATGTCGCTGGCATCGAGCGCCTTTCCGAACAACAGCGCCTCGCCGGACGAAGGCGGCAGCAAACCGGTCAGCATTTTCATAGTCGTGGTCTTGCCGCAGCCGTTCGAGCCGAGGAAACCGAATATCTCGCCGCGTTCGATCGTGAAGCTTACCCGGTCGACGGCGGTGAAATCGCCAAAGCGACAGGTCAGGTCGCGGGCTGTGATGATTGGTTCGCCGTCGAACATCCGAAGCGGCGGTATCTTCAGTCGACGCGAGCCTTTACGCTGCTGTTCCGGAAGCAGCGCAATGAAGGCCTCCTCGATCGTTCTTGCCCCGGTGCCGTCCCTGAGTTCCGCCGGGGATCCGGTTGCCAGAACCTTCCCGCCATTCATTGCCGCCAGCCAGTCGAAGCGCTCGGCTTCTTCCATGTAGGCGGTCGCCACGATCACGCTCATGCCCGAGCGGCGAGAACGTATGCGGTCGATCAGCTCCCAGAACTGGCGGCGCGAGAGCGGGTCAACGCCGGTGGTCGGCTCATCCAGAATGAGCAAATCTGGATCGTGGATCAGCGAGCAACAGAGACCGAGTTTCTGGCGCATGCCTCCGGAAAGTTTTTTCGCCGGCCGATCCTGAAAGGGCGCCAGCCCGGTGCTGTCGAGCAGTTCGGCGATGCGCCATCGGCGTTCCTCGCGGGATTGTCCGAACAGTCGGCCAAAGAACTCGATGTTCTCGCGGACGCTCAGGTCCGGGTAGAGATTTTTCCCCAGCCCCTGCGGCATGTATGCGATCCGCGGACACACCGCTGCCCTGTGGCTGGCGTCGGAGATGTCGCCGCCGAGAACCGTGGCGCTGCCGGATTGATTTTGACGGGCACCCGCGATGATGCCGAGGAGCGTCGACTTCCCTACTCCGTCGGGACCGATCAGCCCGACCATGCAATCGGCCGGGATGCTGATGGCGACATCATCAAGGGCTGTGACCTTGCCATATCTCTGCGTCAGGCCGCCGAGCATGGCGACGAAGCGGCTCTGCCCGGTCACGGCGAGCCTTGCAGGTTTTCCGGCCAGGCGACATTCGGATCGGCACGAAGGTAGGCGACCCCCGGCAATCCGCTTCGGACCGAACCGGCATGAATCCGGGAACGCTCAGGATCGATCCGCACGCGGATGCGGAACATCAGCTTGTCGCGCTCGCTCTGGGTTTCTACCGTCTTCGGCGTGAACTGAGCCTGGCTCGCGATGAAGGAGACCTTCGCCGGAATCGGTGCGGTCGGGTAGGCATCGAGCAGGATCCGTGCGTCGGTACCGACCTTGATCTTTCCAGCCTCCAAAGTCGGCAGGTAGATGTCCATATAGACGTATGAGATATCCAACATCGTGAATACCTTGCCGCCGGACGGAAGCACTTCGCCGACATTTGCCAGACGATATTGAATCCGTCCGTCGCGCGGAGTTACCAGGTCATTGTCTTTGATGTTCACCGTGTAGAGCCCGACGTCGTGCTGGCTGGCGTCAAGCAGGTGCTCGGCTACTGCGACCCTGCTGGTCGCGGCGTTCAATGCCGCGTTGGCGGCATCCAGGGCTTGTTTGCGTTGATCGAACACTTCTTTTGTCGCCCAGCCGTTCTTCAACAGGGCCTGGGTCCGATCCAGCTCCTGCGCCGCTAACGTCTGCTGCGTGCGCTGCTGCTCCAGATTGGCGTTGGCTTCCTCGACCGCGTGCCGCGCCTGCGCTGCTTGCGCCTGCGACTTCTTGAGCGACTCCTGGAGGTCTCTGGTGTCCATGCGGGCGACCACCTGCCCGGCAGTGACCATATCGCCAATTTCGGCGCGTATCTCCGCGATCCTGCCTGGAAACTTGGTACTGATATCGATTTCATCGGCCTCAAGTCGGCCGTTTCCAAAGCTAATGCCGGCGGGCAATTGCGAATGGGCATGCTTCCACCAATAGATGCCGCCCCCTCCGGCGACGAGAAGGATGGCAAGAAGCCCGACCGAGAACCGAAGCCGCCGGCTTCGCACGGGCGCCAAAGGTACCGGCAGATTCGATGTCGCTACGACGGGGCGAGCCTTCTCGTCGGTAACGCCGGCGGCTTCCCCGGCGCGCGCATTCGCGGGCGGCGGTTTCCTCTCGACACCATCGATCAGGGGTTGCAACTTCGTCTCCACAGGCCAGTCTCGTTGTCTTTTCGGAAAATCTGGCACTGGGCTGTCGGGTGGGTATTGAGCGACATCAAGCGGCGCGCGGCCGCAAGCCTTAAGTGGAACCTGACCCACCCAAATGATTGGCCTTTTGCCCGCAAGGCCTATGGAAACTTTGATCAAGGGGCTTTCCAGCACCGAGGCACTGCGTCAGGTCCAGATCGGCTTCGCGGTGTCAACCGCGACCGACGCCGCCAAGTCTGATCCTGACCAAGCACGCGATCCTGCGGCCATCTTGTATCCCCGGCAGGCTCCCGGTTCAGTTCGGCGTTGCTGCGTCGTTGGGCGCTGCGGCAAACGTCACGCCGATCCGCTTCTGCTGGATCCATGCAATCTTGCATTCGTGGATCGAAGAGTCGCCCGCCATCACCAGGCGAAAGTGCGGGGGCACGAAGGCGGGATTCTCGACATCGATCGCGGCACCTTCCGCCGAGATATTTCGTACCGTGCAGCTCATGACGGCTCCCCCGGACGAGATGTAGGCCGGTTCGTCTGTTTCGATCCGTGGGTGCTTTCGCTTCTCTTCCATCGGCGTGGGCCGTCATCCCAATGCGTGGGACGAAGCTAGCGCCAAATCTTAAACAAAAATTGCCACGGTTGCTTCCGTTCGAATGGATCGAAGGTCGTAAGTCAATTTTTGTGCGGTTTCTGGCCGTCGCATCTGCGGACTTCGGGTGTGGGTTCGGCCTGCGGCTTCGGCGGCGAGATCATCGGGCGGGTGGACCTTGGGCCTGATCGCAGGCTCGGGCAATTACCTGAAGCCCGACGTGCCGTTACCCGAAATTCCTCAGGCTTTCGTTTATCCCGGCTACTGGTCTTTGATGACCGAAACGGTGTACTATTTCTTTCGAGCAGATCGACAGGGAACTGGCGGTGTCCGCCTGATGGATGCACGACACTAATCCATCGACGCCTCGATGACGGGCACCGATAGCGACCTATCTTTGTCCAGGGAGAAACACCATGCCGCTTGGCGGACTGCAACACTACACGATCGAACCCGCGGATCTTGAGCGCACCAAGGATTTCTATTGCGACGTGCTGGGCCTGGAGAACGGCGACCGCCCACCGCTCGATTTCCCCGGCTACTGGCTATATTCCGGCGGTATGGCCACCGTGCATCTGATGGGCACGCGCAAGCCGCGCGAAGGCATCGTGGTGCGCGGCACCGAGAAGAAATACGAGGACACCGGCCGCCTCGACCATATCGCTTTTGCCGCAACCGATGTTGAAGGCGTACGCAAGCGTCTGCAGTCCAGGAACGTCACATTCCGCGAGAGCATCGTGCCACGAACCGGCGATACGCAGTTTTTCCTCTACGATCCCGACGGTGTCGGCGTAGAGCTGAACTTCCCGAAAACCTGAGACCTGCCTGATACGCGAGATTGCGGACGCCGATGCATTGTTTGGCGCGTTCTGCGGCGGGCCAAATCGCGACAAGGTCATGACCCAGCCATATCTCGGGCGCGAAACGGCCAGCTTTTCTTCAATTTTGCATGACGAGTTGAAGGGCCGCGCCGCTGCGGCAGGATAGCCGGGTGCCGTGCCTTCAACCTACCCCAGGGCTGTGTACCCGGCTATTCGCTGGCGGAGCCTTCGCTCAGCGCGAGCCACCTCCCCGCGTCAAGTCCGAGGGCATGCTTGGCTCGAAAACGCCCTAGTCAAGCCCGCGCTCGTGGCTCAGGCGCACCATTTCCTGAATGAAGATCGCCTTTTGCTTGTCGTCGAGGCTGGTGAACAGCGGCTCGGCCGCGTCGGCGACGGCGCGTTGATCCACGGCACGATCGTTGAGAAACTGGGCTTCGTTACGCATCTGCTCGATAATATCGTCGGGCGGATCACGCTTCGCTCGCGCAATTCTAAGATTGAGACGGTCAGCGCCATTATGGCCGAGATAGTGCATCGCGCTGTTGAACGCGGTCCAATGCTTCTCCTGCTCGGGCGTCAGATTCAATTCGGCCTTGATCCGATCGATGTACGCGTCGCTGTTGGCGACGATCTGTTCGGCGGTCAGTTGCGGTTGGCCTGGCTGCGTCAGCACCACGGGCTTGGTCGCCTTCGCTCCCTTTGCGGTCTTTGCGGGACCGGTTTGTCTGGCTCCGCTCGCTGCGGGAGCCTCTCCGGGGTTCCCGCCGACACCGAGCACGCCGGTAAACACGCCGACCACCCCGCCGATCGCACCTCCCAAGACGCCACCGACCGGTCCCGCCGCCTTGTTACCCGCCTCGGCGCCTTGTTGGACTCCCTTGACCAGCCCCTGCGCATCCGCCGCCTGGGGAATGCCGACAAGCATGACAACGACTGCCCCAAGCGCGAAGCGCAACCTCGGTTGCTGAGGCGCGGCCGGTGTCGGGCTGATCATTATTTGGTCTCCCTGATCGTCTCGAAAACAGGGGGAAGACGCACTCCCCCGCGAATCCGGACATTATCGTTGTCGCAGCAAGCGAGTCTACCGCCGTGCCGCAGGCAGGGGCGTTTCGCGCCTGAACGCGCAAATCCACGGACTGGCGCGTCCCAACGGGGGCGCCCGCGGTTCGCCGATTGGCAGTGGACCCCAATTATACGCACCTGCTAAACGGGTAACCGAGGCAGTCCTTTGACGGCAGCATCGGAAGAAAAGGCCAAGATGCGGGTAAGGGACCGTGGCAAGGAACTGGGCAAGGAACTGGGAATGGCGACCAACAAGAAGAAAATTTTCATCGCCGAATCGATGTCCCTGCCGGGACGCGCTCTGCTGAGGGAACGCGACGATATCGAACTCGTCGAATTTCCCAATTTGATCTCTGCCAGGGATTTCGAGGCGATGCTCAAGGCCCATGCGCCGGTTCACGGCGTGGCGCTCGGCGCCACCCGTTTCGGCGAGCCGGAACTCGAGGCTTCGAAGGATATGGAGGTGGTGACCCGGATCGGCGTCGGCTACGATGCCGTCGATGTCACGGCGCTCAGCCGTCGCAAAATCCCCCTGATGGTGGCGGGAACCGCCAACTCCCCCTCAGTGGCGGAACAGGCGATGTTCATGATGCTGACGCTGGCCAAGCGCGCCGTCGAAATGCACGCGCTGGTAAAGGACGGCAACTGGAGTACGCGGCTCGGCAAGCTGCCTTACGACTTGTTCGGCAAGACGGTGCTGATTGTCGGCTTCGGCCGCATCGGGACGCGAACCGCGAGGCGCTGCCTAGCCATGGAGATGAACGTCCTGATCTACGATCCCTATAAGTCCGCCGATGAGATCAAGGCCGCCGGCTGCGAACCCATCGCCGACCTCGACGCGGCGCTGCCGCGGGCCGATTTTGTCAGCATCCATTGCCCCAAGACGCCGGAGACGGTCGGAATGTTCAATGCGGCGCGGTTGAAGCGCATGAAACCATCGGCCTATCTGATCAACACCGCACGCGGTGGAATTATCGATGAAGCAGCCCTTTATGACGCGCTCTCATCCGGCAAGCTCGCCGGCGCGGGTCTCGATGTTTTCGAGCAGGAACCGCCGCCCGTGGGCCATTCGTTGTTCGAACTTCCCAATGTCATTATTGCGCCGCACGTCGCGGGCGTCACCCGGGAGGCGGTCGACCGGATGAGCGAGCAAACCGCGCGCAATATCCTGAGCGCACTCGACGGCGAACCGATACGCCAGAATGTGATCAATCAGGACGTGCTCGGCTGATCGAAATTTGATTACATGCCGCTTTTTCCGGTGACTTAGCCGGGTTCGGCGTCCCTCCCCTCGGAACATCTCCATGGCATTCAGAGAATACGGCAACTATGACGCGGTTGGTTTGGCCGAACTCGTGCGAAAAAAGCAGGTCAGCGCCGGTGAATTACTGGATGAGGCGATTGCGCGGACCAGCAAAGTCGATCCGAAGATCAACGCGGTGGTCGTCAAACATTACGACTTTGCAAAGCGTCAAATCGACAAGGGACTGCCGGAGGGTCCGTTCACCGGCGTACCCTTTCTGCTGAAGGATCTGGAGTTTCTTGAGGGTACCAGGACCACGTCGGGCGCGAGCGTCTACCAGGATCATCTTGCCGATCATACCGGCACCCTCGCCCAGCGCTTCCTCGACGCGGGCCTGACGATCTTCGGGAAAAGCTCCACCCCGGAATTCGGATTGCTGCCGACCACCGAATCCCGGCTGTTCGGTCCGACCCGAAATCCATGGAATCCGGAGCACTCTTCCGGTGGATCTTCCGGCGGCGCGGGAGCGGCGGTTGCCGCGCGCATTATCCCGGTGGCGCACGCCAGTGACGGCGGTGGTTCGATACGAATTCCGGCCTCGGCATCAGGCGTGTTCGGATTGAAGCCGACCCGCGCGCGCAATCCGATCGGTCCCGACCGCGGTGAGGGCTGGGGCGGATTTTCCTGCGGCCACGTGCTGAGCATCAGCGTGCGCGACAGCGCGGTCATGCTGGATGCGATCCATGGACCGGAGCCATCGAGCCCTTATGTGGCGCCACCGCCGGAGCGGCCTTTCGCCGAGGAGGTCGGTCGCGACCCCGGCCGGCTGCGCATCGCCTTTACCGACAAGTCGCCTTATGGCGATGCCATCGACCCCGAAATTGCAGCGGCGGTTCGCGAAATCGCGACCCTGCTGGACCGGCTCGGCCACCACGTCGAGGAGCGCGCGCCGGCGCTGGCTGCCGATCCGGCGGCCGTGATGGCCCTAATCGTGAGCGCCAATACGGGGCTTGCTGTTCGGCTGGCTGAGCAGCAACTCGGCCGCGCCGCGACGGATCGGGATTTCGAATACTTGACGCTTGCGTCGGCGCATAATGGGGGCAAGGCCACCGCGATCGACTATGCGGCGGCCCAACTCGGCGCCTTCCGGATTTCGCGCGGGCTGGCAACCTTCTTCGATACTTGCGACGTGTTTCTGTGCCCGACACTTTGCTCGCCACCCCTGCGTATCGGCGAAATCAACCCGATGTCGCCGGATCTGTCGCATATTCCGCCAATCCTGCGGCGCTATATGCCGGCAACCTCGTTGTTCAACATGTCAGGCCAGCCTGCGATGTCGGTGCCGCTCGCATGGAATGCCGCCGGATTGCCGCTCGGCATGATGTTTGCTGCACGCATGGGCGACGAGGCGACGCTATTTCGGCTGGCGTCCCAGCTCGAACAGGAACGGCCCTGGAATAAGAAGATACCGCCGGTTTGCGCATGAACGGACAAAACTCAGCCGCATTCGAAGCCGAGGAAGGCCTATTGGCGCAGGCGTCCGGGCTCGCTTCCGGCGCCGTGCGCTGTTTGTGGAGATTGAGATATTGAGTCAGAGCGACCCAACCGATCATGCGCTCGCGGCCATCGCCAGCATCCTCGACAACCCGGAACCCGATCGCGAGCCTGAAAAGGCCTTACTTCAAGAAAAGCCCGAACCTTCGGGACGGGTTGAGGCTGACGGCTATTCGAAAGTCGGTCCCGGCCCGATGGAAGCGATTCGCTTCAAATGGACCGTCCGCCGCGAAAGCGAAGGCCAATATTTCGTGGATGAAACCATCGGCGAAAATTCGCAGCCGGTCAGCAACGGGCCGATGTCAGCGGATGCAGCCACGAGGTTCGTTGACGATCGCGAGCGCGAGGCGCGACGGCGATTTGAGACGCTCAAGAGCGAAATGGCCGGAGGCGCCGCCGCAGCGAATCTGGTGCGTAACGATGGCGGCGAAATCTAGCTCCGTCGATCTTCCCTGACTTGACGCTCACTGACTTGGCTCGCCCGGGGAGTTTGGTGCTCCGAGAAAATCCTTCTTGACCAGATCGACACCGCAATGGCGCAAGATGTCGTAGGCCGTGGTCACATGAAAAAAGAACTGCGGCAGGCTGAAAGTCAGAAGCAGGGATCGGCCGGTGAATTTTCGTGTCGAACCGTTCCGAAATGTGAAAACGACTTCCTTGTCAGCCGCGCCGTCGATTTGCTCCGGCTGAATACTGCCCACGAATCCCTCGCGGCAACGATGCGTACCTCGAGTTCGGGAATGTCCGGCTCCGTATCGCTCGAAACAGGAGGATTCGTTCCGGCCAACAGCGCGCAGGCGAGGATCGCGTGCCTGTTCGCCTCGCCTACCTGGCGTGCGAGATCGTACATATTGGGATAGAGACCCGCGCGGAGCAGAATTGAGGGATCGATTTTTCGGGCCTCGGCGTGAGCAGCCGCATGGTCGAGCAGATCGGACAAATTGCCCAGAAAATGAGTGAAAACCCCGACTGAAGATTCATGCATTGAGATGGTCACGGTCGCGATCCCCCTCCGCTTCGGATACCCTGAGGGTTCAGGGCTGCGCCTTTGGCAGCATGTTCTGCGGCAGACCTGGAGCCGGCCGAACCAGGCTGCGAGTCTCCCGGCCACGCCAAGAGTGGCGTGGCGCCCTGGGCTCGGGCCCCCCGGGGCCGCGCTGCGGATCTAGCGGCGACTGGCCGGTGCGCTATTCGCCGATCTTCGCCGAGAAGTCAGCGTCGGTCACCGGCTCCATCCAGGTCGCATAATTTCCATCCAGCGATTCCTGCATCGCGACGTGGGTCATGCCATTGGTCGGAGAGCCGCCATGCCAATGTTTTTCGCCCGGCGGAATCCAGACGACATCACCGGGCCGGATCTCGCGCACAGGTCCCCCCTCGGTCTGGACACGGCCCACGCCTGAGACGACGTACAGCGTCTGGCCGAGCGGATGCGAATGCCAGTTTGTCCGCGCGCCCGGCTCGAAGGATACGCGGGTCGCGACAATTCGCGCCGGCGCTGGCGCGGCGACGATCGGGTCCTGCCAGACCGTGCCGGTGAAGTATTCTTTGGGAGCGCGGCGTGTCGGCCGAGAGCCGGCGAGATGAATGTCCATTGGTTTCCTCCTGCGACCGCGCCATTCGGCGCTACTGGACTATTTTTTCGAGGCCGCGTACCGCGCCTTGGTCTCGGCGTTCATGGGATAGAGACCCGGCAGCACCGCACCATTGTTGACCTGCTCGACTATCCAGCCTTCCATTCGCTCCTGCTCGGCGCCTTCGGCCAGAATAAGGTCGAGATACGCTTTTGGGATCACGACGGCGCCGTCCTGATCGGCGACGATAATGTCGTCCGGGAAGATCGCCACGCCGCCGCATCCGATCGGCTCGCCCCAACCAACGAAAGTCAGACCGGCGACCGAGGGCGGGGCGGCGTAGCCGTCGCACCACACCGGCAGGCCGGTGCCGAGCACGCCTTCGAGATCGCGTACAACGCCGTCGGTGACCAGGGCGGCGACCCCGCGCTTGACCATGCGGGCGCATAAAATGTCGCCGAAAATGCCGGCATCGGTGATGCCCATGGCGTCGACCACGGCGATGCAGCCATCGGGCATGGCTTCGATCGCCGTTCGGGTCGAAATCGGCGACGACCATGATTCCGGTGTCGCCAGATCTTCCCGCGCAGGCACGAAACGCAGCGTAAAAGCCGGTCCGACCAGCCGCTTCTGCCCTGGCCGAAGTGGGCGCGAGCCCCGCATCCAGACGTTTCGCAGGCCCTTCTTTAGAAGAACGGTGGTGATGGTGGCGGTGGAAACGCGGGAAAGCGTTGCGATTGCTTCGGGGGTCAGGGACATCGAAAAGACAGCTCCGGTGGAGATGGATTGGGCCGGCATCTTGCGGGGCGGGGCCATCGCGTCAAGTGCTGTCGCGAACTCTTTGCCGAAGCCATGCAACGCAGAGGCTTGATCACGGTACCTTATCACGGGTCGGCGGGTTAGCTTATTGACCATGCAGGCTTATTTGCGCCAACGGGTCGCGCGAATGCGCGCCCGGTGATAAACTCCGGCAAATTCCACTTCACAGGAAAACGCGTTAGAGCATGATGCCAACCGAAGATTCATGAAGCCATGGCTGCGACCCTCTCCCCGCCCCGCCTTTTGCCAAGTGGCGACAGCGCCATCACGGTGGAATTCAGCCGCACGATCGATGATGCCGCGAACCGGCGGGTGCTCGCGCTCGACCGCACGCTGGCGCGTGAGCCAATCTCCGGCGTGACCGAAGCCGTGCCGACCTATCGATCCCTGCTGGTGCACTACGATCCGACGCAGATTGATTTTGAGACGTTGAGCAAGAAACTCGCCGAGCTCGGGCAACAGCCGGTTCCGCCGGTGGAGAATGCGCGGCGATGGCGCATCCCCGTCGTCTATGGCGGCGAGCATGGCATCGACCTCGAGGACGTGGCCAGGACGCTCGGCACCACGCCGGACGAAATCGTGGCGCGGCACATCGCCGGCGATTACCGCGTCGCCATGATCGGCTTTACACCGGGGTGGTCCTATCTGAGCGGCCTGCAAGAGGCGCTCCATATGCCACGGCGGCAAAACCCGCGCCTGCTGACTCCCTCCGGCACGATTTCGATCGGGGGCATTCAGACCGGCGTACAATGTCTTGCCGGCCCGAGCGGCTGGCATTTGCTGGGCCGAACCGCGGTCAGAACCTACCAATTGCATCGCGATCCGATTTTCCTTTTGGAACCGGGGGATCGCGTGACGTTTTCCGTGGTCGATGCCAAGACCTTCTCCGAGCAGGATCGCGCCGCGGAGCATGGCGAGATTGTCGCGGAACTGATGGCCGCATGAGCAAACTCGTCATTTCAGCGATTGGCCCGGCGAGTTCAGTGCAGGACGGCGGACGTTTCGGCGCCCAGCGTTACGGTCTGACGCCGAGCGGCGCCATGGATCGGCTTGGGCTCGCCGCCGCCAATTGCCTGGTGGGCAACACGCTGTTTGCTCCGGGAATCGAAGTCGGACCGTTTGGCGCGGCGCTCATCGCGCGCGAAGGCGCCGTTCGCGTCGCGCTCGCCGGCGCACCGCGCTCCGCCGAGCTCTCGGGGCGGGCGGTCGCATGGCAAACATCCGTAACGATCGCCGATGGCGAGACGTTGAAGCTGGGCCTCGCCCGCGGCGGGTCTTTCAGTTACCTCGCGATCGAGGGCGGGATTACGGGCGAGCCGATGTTCGGAAGCCTGGCCGTGAATGCGCGGGCCGGGCTCGGCAGTCCCTTTCCGCGTCCGCTGCAGGCCGGTGACGAATTGCAGGTGGCGGCCGCCAGTGGCACAGCCGAACAGCGGATTGATCTTCCTCCCGCGGTGGATGGCCCGATCCGCGTGGTGATGGGACCGCAGGATGACGAATTCGGCGACGGCAGAAACCTGTTTCTGGACAGCGAATGGAAGATATCGGCGACCAGCGATCGCATGGGTTACCGGCTCGAGGGTCCGGTGATCCGGCATCTGCACGGCCACAATATCGTCTCCGACGGTACCGTGAATGGCAGCATCCAGGTGCCCGGCAACGGCCAGCCCATCGTGCTGATGTCGGACCGCGGCACCAGCGGCGGCTACCCCAAGATCGCGACCGTGATAACAGCGGATTTTGGGCGGTTCGCGCAGATTCCGGCCGGTACCGCGTTTCGGTTCAAGGCTCTCGGCATGGCCGAAGCGCAAACCGAGGCGCGCAAGTTCGCCGAACTGCTGCGCGCCCTGCCCGATCGCCTCCGTCCGATCGAGAGTTTTGATCTCAACATCGAGGCGCTGCGGGATGCTAATGTTGCCGGCGCTGCCGTCAGCGCGGTCGACGCCGGAACGTGGCAGATTCCATCGTCTGCCGATGCGCTGACGCAAGACTAATCCGGGCCACCAACAAACGGACAAAAAACATGAAAACAGTCGATCTGAACAGCGACCTCGGCGAGAGCTTTGGCGCCTGGGAAATGGGCAACGACGCTGCCATGATTGATGTCGCCACGTCGGTGAACGTCGCCTGCGGCTTTCACGGCGGGGATGCCGACACCATGCGCAAGACCGTGGAACTGGCGAAGGCCCGCGGCGTCAACCTCGGCGCACATCCAGGTTACCTCGACATCCATGGCTTCGGCCGCCGACCGTTTTACGGCATGAAGGCCTCCGAGATCGAGAACCTCGTTGCCTACCAGATCGGCGCCCTGCAGGCGATCGCAACCATGGCCGGCTACAGGGTCACCCACGTCAAGGCGCACGGCGCGCTGTCGAACGTGGCCTGCGAGGAAGATACGACCGCACGCGCGATTGCTTCCGCCATCAAGGCGGTCGATCCCAATCTGATCTTTGTCGTATTGGCCAATTCCAGGCTGGTGCAGGCCGGCGAAGCGGCAAACCTGCCGATGGTGCACGAAATATTCGCTGATCGCGCCTATGACGACCACGGTATGCTGGTTTCCCGCAAGAAGCCCGGTTCAGTGCTGCATGACCCGGAGCAGATCGCTGAACGCGTGGTGCGAATGATACAGGACGGTGCCGTGGTGTCCGTCACGGGCAAGGTAATCAAGATGCGCACCGACACGGTTTGCATCCACGGCGATACGCCGGGCGCGGTCGATATCGCGCGCGGCGTCCGTAAGGCACTGAAAGACGCGGGCATCGACGTGGCGCCGTTCAAGCAGCCAGTGTAGCACCTAAAACGGGTGAACCGAAAGCGTGCCGAACACCACGGCCGCGATCACGGCGAACGCGGCGTAAAGTGCCGCCGCGTGAATTCCTGTCCCGGTTCGTCGGGACAGGGAGCGCGCGTAAAGGTGCAGACGGGCTTCCGCCGATAGTTCGCGCATGGTCGATCTCCAACGCAGCATTGGAGACAATGGAATATCGTTGGCGGCCGGATGCAAGAGGATGCTCGGAAATAGCGATACGAATGCTCTGATGGACTCCGTTGCAGGTAAAAATTCTCCGTGACGGATTCGCGCGAGAATTTTATTCGTTACATTTTGCCGCTTAATGGAACCGGTTCCGCCGTCAATAAACGTCTTGCTGGAACCGGCCATTCTTTTTGAGCTCCCCAACAAAGCTGACGGCCTCATCGGTCGAACGGGCGCCGTATTGCGCGACGACATCCACCAGTGCCCGCTCAACGTCCTTCGCCATCCGTTTGGCGTCGCCGCAGACATAGACGTTCGCGCCCTCGGCCAGCCATGTCCATAATTCACGGCCGACCTCGCGCATCCGGTCCTGGACATAGAATTTCTTGTCGCCATCGCGCGACCACGCCAGCGACAGCCGCGTCAGCAGGCCGGAGGTTTTCATGGCGTTCAGTTCGTCGCCATAGAAAAAATCGTAACCGCTGCGCTGGTGACCGAAGAACAGCCAGTTCTTGCCGGGCGCGCCGGTGGCCTTGCGGTCGAGCAGGAACGCGCGGAACGGGGCGATGCCGGTACCGGGGCCGATCATGATGATCGGCACTTTCGGATCCTGCGGCAGCGCAAAGCCATGCGCCTTCTGCACATAGACCTGCACCGGATCACCGGGCTGGATCCGCTCGGCGAGGAATGTCGAAGCCAGTCCATGTCGCTTGCGTTTGCCGACCACGTACCGCACGCAGTCCACCGTCAGCGACAGCTTGCCGGGGGTGGCGTTGTGCGACGAGGAGATCGAATAAAGCCGCGGCTGCAGCGGCTCTAGGGCTTCGACGAAGGCTTCGGGGTGCGGACGAACGCCGGAGAATTTTTGCAGTGCCGCCATCACGTCTAGCGTGGCGGCGTCGCCGTCGGGATCGTCTCCCTGCGCCAGCGCGCGCGCCTTCTCGCGCTGAGCGCCGCCCGTAATGAACGAAATCAGTTCGAACAGCGAATCCGGAGCGGGCGCCAGCGATACTTCGTCGGTCAATACCTCGCGGAGCGTCTTGCCCCTCACTTCAGTGGTGTGTGATGCGCCGAGCAAGGCAATGATCTGATCGACATGGCCGAGATCATTGCGTGCGAAGATTCCGAAGGAGTCGCCGACGACGTAGTCGAGGCCGCTTCCGGTAAGGTCGAAATCGATGTGCCAGGTCTCTTTTTCCGATCCGGGCTTGTTGAGCAGGCGCCGCGACAGGAACGTGGCCGGCGCCGGATTGTCGCGCGAACGGCCTAGCTCCACCGCGGTCGCAGGCGCTGCTTCGACAGGCGCGGCCGCCTTGCCCGGTGCGGCGGCGGGCGCTTTTTCGAGCTCCTCGTGCAGCGCTTTCAGCATCCGGGCGGTTTCCTTGCCGCCGGGGACGCAAAGGTTGAGACGCGCTTCCGCCTTGCTCGCGATGGCGTCGGCATAGTCGTTGCAGTTATAGCCGCACTGGCCGCAATCCTGCTGCGCCATCGCCGCCATCATGCGCCGGCGCATCGGACGTCCTTCCGCGAGCTTCATGCGGTCCGCAATCGGCATGGTTTGGTCGTGCCAGGGTGCCTCGCCGTCGTCACCATCCCCCGTCGGCCCTTGCATGACGGCGGCGCCCTGCTCCGCCGAGAGCGGCACCGCACCATCCGTCGACAGCAGCCCGACGAAGAAACCGTTCAGCCACGAGCGCTGCGCCTCGGAAAACGGCGCGCTCGAAGGGATGATCTCGATCTTTGGTGGAGGCGTCATCTGATTCATGTGGAAGTCTCTGCGTCGGCAAGTTTGCGCAATGTCTCGCCATCGTGGCGGCGCGCGAAGGTGAGGAAAGTTTCGTCCGGAGATGCGCGATTCGCGAGAAACGCCTTGAGCAGCTTCTCGACGGTCCGCGGCGCGTCCTCAGCCTTGATGTCGCGGTAGACCTCTTGCCCGATATCGGCATTCGGGCCGAACCCGCCGCCTGCGAACAGGTGATAGCCCTCAACGGTATCGTCCTGCTCGCCGGCCGGAACCTTGGCGGCAATCAGGCCGATATCGCTGATGTAATGCTGGGCGCAGGAATGGTGGCAGCCGGTCAGGTGGATATTCAAGGGCGTCTCGATTTCGACTCGCGGCTCGCACCAGTCGCCGATCGCCGCGGCGTGGCCCTTTGTATCGGAGGCCGCGAACTTGCAGCCGGCATTGCCGGTACAGGCGATCAGCCCGGCCCGGATTTGCGACGCCTTGACCGCCAGCCCCACCGCTTCGATGGCCGCGATTGCGAGTCCCACATTTTCGTCCGGCACGCCTGAGAGCAAAAGGTTTTGCCAGACCGTCAGACGAAGTTCGCCGTCGCCGAGATCGTGCGCGATTTTGGCAAGACCGCGCATCTGCTCGCAGGTCACTTTGCCGAGCCGCAATGAAACGCCGATCCAGTTGAAGCCTTCCTGCTTCTGCGGGTGTACGCCGATATGCGCCATCCGGTCGAAGGCCGGCCTCGCCACGATGGCCTCCGCCGGCACGCGAATGAAAGCGTGGCCGAGCTTTTCCTCAACCATGGCAAGGAACTTGTCCATTCCCATGCCGTCGATGACATATTTCAGGCGCGCCTTGAGGCGGTTGGTACGGTCGCCCGTGTCGATGAACGCCCGGACAATTGCATCCGCGACCCTGGTC
>JBAVEE010000247.1:0-4373 GCA_049587575.1 Bradyrhizobium sp. | reverse complement strand
ATTCTCCGCCCGCCAGCGTCATCGCCGCGACGCCCATCGGGTTGTGCGGCGAACCGCCGGGAATGACGTCGGGGATGTTCGGCTTGTCATGCTTGACGTCGGCGGGCGGCGACCAGGCCGGATTGAGGTATTTGCCGTCGATCCGGGTGGTTCCGGCCCATTGCTTTCCGGATTTGCCGACGCCGACGGGATAGCGGACGGCGTGGCCCGGATCGAGGACGAGATAGAGCCTGCGTTCGTTGGTCTTCACCACGATCGTTCCCGGTGAATAGTCGCCCCGGAAGCCGACCACGTCAGGCCGCGCCTGGGCTGCCGTCGCTCCCAGCAACCCCGCCCCAATGGTGGCCGCCAGCGCCACCGCAATCCTCAACGACATCTGTCTCTCCAATTGCTTTCGCCGCGGTTTCCCACCGCGGTTTCCCAGGCATTCTTAACCGCGTGCGTTAACCAAACGGTCTCGGCGCGGGGGGTTGGGGCCGGTACTGCAGCGGCAGCAAAGGAAAAGTTCGAAATAAAGTAAATGACCCGAAAACAACACTCTTCGGGAAACGCGCGGCGCGGGGTGCGCCGCCGCTGACGATTGCGTGAGAATGAGGCCTTGCCGCTGTGTCCCGGCGCGATGCAGCGCATGGCGCGGCTTCGCAGAACCGGGACCCACCGCTAACGGGAGGAGGTTTGCAGGTTCGAAATGGACCCCGGATGGGCGGCGCATCGCTTCGTACTGCGCAGCGTCCGGGGAACGTCACCCATTCGGGCCCTGTAGCCCTTAGGCCGGCGCATCCTTCTTGTTCTGGCGATGCAGCACCAGATCGTCGACCACGGCGGGGTCCGCCAGCGTCGAGGTGTCGCCAAGACTTCCCGGCTCGTCCTCGGCGATTTTGCGCAGGATACGCCGCATGATCTTGCCGGAGCGGGTCTTCGGCAAACCCGGCGCGAACTGGATCTGGTCCGGCGAGGCGATCGGGCCGATGTCCTTGCGGACCCACGCCACCAGCTCTTTGCGCAGCTGCTCGCTCGGCTCGGCGCCGGCCATCAGCGTGACATAGGCATAGATGCCCTGGCCCTTGATGTCGTGGGGATAGCCGACCACGGCGGCCTCCGAGACCAGCGCATGCGCCACCAGCGAACTTTCGACCTCGGCGGTGCCCATGCGGTGGCCGGAGACGTTGATGACGTCGTCGACGCGCCCGGTGATCCAGTAATAGCCGTCGGCATCCCGGCGGCATCCGTCGCCGGTGAAATATTTGCCCTTGTAGGTGGAGAAATAGGTCTGCTCGAAGCGGGCGTGATCGCCGTAGACGGTGCGCATCTGCCCCGGCCAGGATTTGGCGATGCAGAGATTGCCCTGGCATTCGCCCGACAGCACGTTGCCGTCGGCGTCGACGATTTCGGGCACCACGCCGAAGAACGGCGTGGTCGCCGAGCCGGGCTTGAGTTTGGTGGCGCCGGGCAGCGGCGTGATCAGGATGCCGCCGGTCTCGGTCTGCCACCAGGTATCGACGATCGGGCAGCGATCATCGCCGACCACGCGATGATACCATTCCCAAGCTTCCGGATTGATCGGCTCGCCGACGCTGCCGAGCAGGCGAAGCGACTTCCGCGACGTCTTCTTCACCGGCTCGTCGCCGCCCTGCATCAGCGCGCGAATCGCGGTCGGCGCGGTGTAGAAGATGTTGACCTTGTGCTTGTCGATGACGTTCCAGAACCGCGAATTATCGGGATAATTCGGCACGCCTTCGAACATCAGCGTGGTCGCGCCGTTCGCCAGCGGCCCATACAGGATGTAGCTGTGGCCGGTGACCCAGCCGACATCGGCGGTGCACCAGTAGATATCGCCGTCGTGATAGTCGAACACATATTGGTGCGTCATCGACGCGAACACCAGATAGCCGCCGGAGGTATGCAGCACGCCCTTGGGCTGGCCGGTCGAGCCCGAGGTATAGAGGATGAACAGCGGATCCTCGGCATTCATATGCTCGACCGGACATTCCGTCGTCACCATCTCGGCGGCTTCGTGGTACCAGAAATCGCGCGAGGGGTTCATGTCCACCTTGGCGCCGGTGCGCTTGACGACGACGACCCAGTCGACGCCGCCGCTCTTGGCGATCGCGGCATCGACATTGGACTTCAGCGGCACCTTCTTGCCGCCGCGCAGGCCTTCATCGGCGGTGATCACGATCCTGGACTGGCAATCGCCGATGCGCTGGGCGAGGCTGTCAGGTGAAAAGCCGGCGAACACCACCGAATGGATCGCGCCGATCCGCGCGCAGGCGAGCATCGCATAGGCGGCTTCCGGGATCATCGGCAGATAGATGGTGACGCGGTCGCCCTTCTTGACGTTGCGGGTGCGCAGGATGTTGGCGAATTTGCAGACCTCGTCGTGGAGCTGGCGATAGGTGATGTGTTTCGACTCGGAAGGGTCGTCGCCCTCCCAGATGATGGCGGTCTGGTCGGCGCGGCTGTGGAGATGCCGGTCGATGCAATTCCAGGCGACGTTGAGGGCGCCGTCCTCGAACCATTTGATCGAGATATGGCCCGGCGCGAAGGAGGCGTTCTCGACCTTGGTGAAGGGCTTGATCCAGCCGATCCGCTGGGCCTGTTCGGCCCAGAAGCCGTTGGGGTCGCTGACCGAGCGCGCATACATGTCGCGGTACTTGGCTTGATCGACAAAGGCGCGCTTGGCCCATTCGGCCGGCACGTCGTAGACTTTCTCGGACATTTTGACCCTCCACCGATGCGGCCAGTGACGCGGACGCACTGCCAGCCATCTTGATTATTGAAACAATTATGCGCCGGGCCCGATGGCGCCGACAAGCGGAACAACTACGACCTTCGGCGGGGCTGGCGTCTTGCGCGGGATCAAATCGCGAGGCGGGGCGGAGCGGCGGGCGGCCTGCGGCGGGCCATCACGATCGCGTTTCGGGGATGCCAAATGGCCGCAGGGGAGGCCTGCGCAGCCCGGAAACGGTATTCAGAAACCGCTGTTGCCGGCGGAGGGGCTGGCGCCCGCGGCGATTACCCCCTAAATGGCCCCGCTTGAGCGAAAGCCGCCGGCCGGAACAAAACAACAAGAGGCGGCATTAGCAGGGTAACTCGGAGCAAGGCGTCTAAAGTCATGATGGATCAGCAGAATTTTGAGGCTGCGCGGCCCGCTTCGGCCGATTCCGTCGTCGGCGTCTCGCCGGGAAATCCCGGCAGCGTGGAAAGCCTCGCCAAAGGGCTCGGTCTCACGCTCGGCGACCAGAACGAACTGACCATCCGCCGCATCAAGCGCGGCAAGAGCTATTCCTTCGTCCGCGCCAATGGCCGCCCGATCCGTCACACCGGCACCATCAAGCGCCTGCATTCGATGGCGGTGCCGCCGGCCTATGCCGAGGTTCGCTATTCACCCGATCCGAGTTCGCATTTGCAGGCCGTCGGCCGCGACGCCGCGGGCCGGCTGCAATACCGCTATCACTCCGACTGGGAGAAGGTCAGGGAGCATCGCAAGGCGCACCGGCTGGCCAGGCTGGTCGCGGCGCTGCCGAAGATCCGCCGCCACGTCTCAATGCACCTGTCGGGCGATGCGCCGACCCGCGAATTCGCGCTGTCGGCGGTGATCGAACTGATCGCGCGCACCGCGATCCGGCCGGGCAATGAATCCTATGCCCGCCTCAACGGCACCCGCGGCGCCACCACGCTGTTGAAGTCCAATGTCGTGCTGGAAGACGATAGTTTCGTGCTTTCCTTCAAGGCCAAGGGCGGCAAGGCCGTGCGCAAGGAATGCGACGCGGCCAAGCTGGTGCGCGCGGTTCGCATCCTGCGCGGCGTGCCGGGCAAGCGCATGTTCCAGTATCGCGACAATTCCGGCAACGTCCGCACCGTCTCGACCACCACCGTCAATGCGTTCCTGCGCGAGATCGCCGGCATCAAGATTTCGCTGAAGGATTTCCGCACCCTGATGGCGTCCGCCGTGGTGCTGGAATCGCTGTCGCGGATTTCGCCGGCGGCGAGCGCCCGCGGCCGCCGCAAGCAGGTGCTGGATGCGGTCCGGGCCGCGGCCGATGAGCTCTCCAACACGCCGGCGATCTGCCGCAAGAGCTATGTCCACGACACCATCGTCACCGCGTTCGAGGACGGCATCCTTGAGCGGTTCGCGGCGACCATGAAAGGCTATCGCTCGCAGTCGAAGCGCGAGGCGCTGCTGGCCCAGGTGGTGATGGCGGCGGCGGCGTAAGCTGCCTCGCGCATTTTGCTGATTCGAATTTCAAACAGCTTGTTCAGATGTCGTCGCCCGGCTTGACCGGGCGATCCAGTATTCCAGAGACATTTGTGGCTGTGCTGGCCTTTAGAGGCAATCGCCATTGGGAAGAGCGTTAGCGACGAGGTAATCC
>JBAVEE010000246.1:0-5316 GCA_049587575.1 Bradyrhizobium sp. | reverse complement strand
TATACGTTCGGGGTCTGGACCTCGGGCGAAGACGGCGAGCAACTGGTGCCGGTCGGCAAGGCCTATTTCGGCTTCACCGACGAGGAACTGCTGCAGATCGACCGTTTCGTCCGCCGCAACACAGTCGAAAAATTCGGACCGGTGCGCCATGTCGTTCACCAACCTGACCAGGGGCTGGTGCTGGAAATCGCTTTCGAGGGCCTGCAACGCTCGTCGCGGCACAAATCCGGCGTGGCGATGCGGTTTCCGCGCGTCAACCGGCTGCGCTGGGACAAGCCGCCGCGCGAGGCCGACCGGCTGGAGACGCTGGAGCGGATGCTGAAAGCCGACCGAACCATCCGGGATGCGGCGGCAGACGGCCATTGACGCCAACAGCCGGGTTCCCCATCTGCCTTGCTGTGTACTAGACTGCAGTGAGCGGGCAAATCCGCGCGGGAGACCATTGATGCCAAACGACACTAGGGAATTGCCGGCGGCCCATGAAGGCCTGTACCGCTTTCTTGGCGGCTCGCCGCTGACCGTGGCATTCCGGCTGGTCCTGCTGTCGATCCTGGTCGGCGTGGTGCTCGCCGCGATCGGTTTCGATCCCTGGAATATCCTCAAGAGCATCCAGTTGCTGTTTCAGCGGCTCTGGGATCTCGGCTTCGACGCGGTCAACTGGCTGTGGCGCTACTTCCTGCTCGGCGCCGTGATCGTGATCCCGGTCTGGCTGTTGATGCGGATGTTCGGCGCGCCACGCGGGCGATAGCGCATGATACGGAAAAGCGGCAGCCGGTTTTCCGAAAAGATCATGCTCGAACAAAGACAAGGGATCGCGATCCAATCGGATCGGATCGTGATCTAGCGCTCGCTGGCAAGGCTCCCTTGAGTTCCACATCCAACGTCACGACGGCGCGGGTTTTCGCCATCGCGGGTCCCGCGATGGCCGCGAACCTGACGACGCCGCTGATCGGCATCGTCTCGACCATTGCGATCGGGCGGCTCGGCGATGCGACGCTGCTCGGCGGGGTGGCGATCACAACGGTGATCTTCGACTGCCTGATCTGGCTGTTCGCCTTCCTGCGCATGGGTACGCTGGCCTTCACCGCCCAGGCGCTGGGCGCAGGCGAGGTGCAGGAAATACGCGCCCTGCTGGTGCGGGGGCTCGTCGTCGCCGCGCTGGCCGGTGGCGGCCTCATCGTCCTGCAGGCGCCGCTCGCCGCGATCCTGCTCGATGCCATGGGCGGCGGCGCCGGCGTCACCCGCGCCGCCAGGACCTACTTCGCGATTCGAATCTGGTCGGCGCCGCTGGCGCTTGCCAATTACGTGGTGCTCGGCTGGCTGATCGGACAGGCGCGCGCCGGGCTTGCGCTCGCGGTTCAGATCGCGATCAACATCGTCAATATCGCCGTCACCATCGTGCTGGTGATCGGGCTCGACAGCGGGATTGCCGGCGCCGCGGTTGCCGCCGTCGTTGCCGAGGCGGTCGGGCTTGTGCTCGGCGTCCTGGTCGCGCGGCGTCTCGTGGAGAAACCGTTCAGCGTGCCGCTTGCGGCCCTGTTCGATCGAGCCAAGCTCGCTCGCATGCTGAGCGTCAATCGCGACATCATAATCCGCACGGCGGCCCTGATTGCCGTGTTCCTGTTCTTCACCGCGCAGGGCGCGCGCTCGGGCGACGTGACCCTCGCCGCCAACGCGGTGCTGAACAATTTCCTGCTGATCAGCGCCTTCTTCCTCGACGGCCTCGCCAACGCGGCCGAGCAGCTCTGCGGACGCGCTTATGGCGCGCGCGATCGCACCGCGTTCTCGGACGCGGTGCGCCTGGTGATATCATGGGGATTTGGCTTTGCGCTGGCGGTCGCCGCGATTTTTGCGCTGTCCGGCCCGTGGCTGATCCAGACCATGACCGCCAGCGAGAACGTTCGGCAGAATGCGCTGGCCCATCTATGGTTCGTGGTCGCCTCGCCGTTGCTTGCGGTGTTCGCCTTCGCCTATGACGGCATCTTCATCGGCGCGACCTGGGCGCGTGACATGCGCAATTTGATGGTGCTTTCACTGCTGATCTTTCTCGGCACATGGTTTGCGCTGCGTGGGTTCGGCAATGCCGGTCTGTGGACCGCCCTTCTGGTACTTTACGCCGCGCGCGGGGGCTTGCAGGCGCTGCGCTATCCGGCGAATCTGCGCGCTTCGTTCGGAGAGGCGCCGGCGACTTAGGGGAGCGGGCCATGCAAGTGCGGTTTGTCGGCTGTGGCGATGCGTTCGGCTCCGGCGGCAGGGCCAACACCTGTTTTCACGTCACCGGCGACCGCGTCAATTTCCTGATCGATTGCGGCGCGTCGTCGCTGCCGGCGCTGCAGCGGCTGGGCGTTGCGCGCAACGATATCGACCTTGTGCTGGTGACGCATTTTCACGGCGATCATTTCGGCGGCCTGCCGTTTCTGTTGCTCGACGCGCAATTCAGCCGCCGGACCCGGCCGCTGGTGATCGCAGGTCCCCAGGGAATCGAGACGCGGCTCCAACAGGTGATGGAAGCGCTGTTCGAGAATTCATCGCGGACCAGACAGCGTTTCGATCTCAGCGTCATCGCGCTCGTGCCGGAAAAGGCGCGCAGCTTCGGCGCGGTGAAGGTGACGCCGTTTGCCGTGGTGCACGGCGAATCCGGCGGTCCGTTCCTGGCCTACCGCGTCGAGGCCGGAGGCCGCGTCATCGCCTATACCGCCGACACCGAATGGACCGAGGCGCTGATCCCGCTCGGCCGCGACGCCGACCTGTTGATCGCGGAAACCTACTATTACGACAGGATCGTGAAGAATCACCTCAGCCTGAAAACGCTGGAGGCGCACCTTTCCGAAATCAAGCCGAAGCGGCTGGTGCTCACCCATATGAGCGACGACATGCTCGGACGGCTCGACACGCTCGCCCATGAGGCAGCGAGCGACGGCATGGCGGTCGAAATCTAGCGGCGCGTTCTTCACGGCTAGCTCGCCGGCCAATCCTCGGCCGTGATCGCCGCGGCATCGGCGCCGACGATCTCGGACAACGAGTCGCGCCCGGTACGCAGCAGCGTGGAGGCGAGATCGTTCTTGATATCCTCGACAAGGCCGAGGCCCTTGTAGATCAGCGCGGAATAAAGCTGGATCAGGCTGGCGCCGGCGCGGATCTTGGTCAGCGCGGCGCCGCCGGAATCGATGCCGCCGACGCCGACCAGCGGAAACGCGCCTTCGGCGCGCACATAGGTCTCCGCCACCATCCGGGTCGACAGCCGAAACAGCGGCCGGCCCGACAATCCCCCGGGCTCCCTGGCGCGGGTCTGTTCACGCAAGGTCGGAGGCCGCGTCAGGGTGGTATTGGTCACGATCATGCCGTCGACGCGGCGCGAGCGCGCGATCTGAACCACATCGTCGAGTTCGGCAAGGCTCAGATCCGGCGCGATCTTCAACAGCACCGGCGAGTCGCCGGCGTTCTGGCGCACGCGCTCGCGCGCATCGATCACCCTGGCCAGGAGATCGTCGAGCGCCGCCGCCTGCTGCAAGTTGCGCAGGCCCGGCGTATTCGGCGACGACACGTTGACGGTGAAGTAGCTCGCCACCGGCGCGAAGGTCTCGATCAGCTTCACGTAGTCGGCGGCACGGTCGGCGGAATCCTTGTTGGCGCCGACATTGACGCCGACGATGCCGCCATGATGCGCGCGCGCCGCCAGCCGCCGCAGCACCGCCTCCGCGCCGTCATTGTTGAACCCGAGGCGGTTGATGATGGCCTCGTCGCGCTCCAGCCGGAAGATCCGCGGCCGCGGGTTGCCGGCTTGCGGCTTCGGCGTCACGGTCCCGACTTCGACAAAACCGAAGCCGAGGCGCAACAGCGCGTCCGAAACCTCCGCGTTCTTGTCGAAGCCGGCGGCCATACCGACCGGATTCGGGAAATTCAACCCGAACGCCCGCACCGCCAGTTTTTGATCGTCCGGCCGCGGCCGCGCCGGCGGCAACAGCTTCAGGCCCTGGACCGCCAGACGGTGCGCATCCTCCGGATCGAACCAGCGCAGCAGCGGCAATGACAATGCATCGAAGGCGCGGATCACGGCGCCAACTCCGGGATGTCGTGATATCCGTCGGACCGCGCCCGCATATCGAGAACGCCGGTGACCGCGCCGAGATCGAGTTCGCCATAAAGATGGGGAAACAATTCGTCGTTGCGCGACCGCTCCCACCGCAGCGCGTCTCCCAGCGCATCGGCGTCGACCGCGATCAGGAACAGGCCGGTCTGGCCGGCGAAATGCTTCCTTGCGGTCTCCGCCACCTGCGACGCCGTGGAAAAATGAATGAAGCCATCGCTGACGTCGACCGGGCTGCCCCGGAACACGCCGTGCCGCTCAGCCTCGCGCCAGGCCGACGCCGGGCAGATTTTGTAGATCAATCTCACGCGCTTGGGGTCCTGCCTGGGGCCTGAGGCGCTTGGGATTTCCCGGGAATTCTCTGACTTTGTCTGAACATGCCGACCGACCGTATCGGCGCGACCAGCGCACTTCAAGGGTCGCATTCCAACTCTTGCGAACTCTTGCCCAACGTTGCGAAAACCGTTCTGATGGAGGGATTAATTCCTAGCCTTGGCAGGGTCGCCGGATGGCCAAAAAAGCGCCGAACATACTGACCCACGAGCAGATCTGGAACGCGCTCGACCGGCTTGCCGGGCGCGCGGGGCTTTCGGCGTCCGGGCTGGCCAAAAAATCCGGCCTCGACCCCACCACCTTCAACAAATCCAAGCGCATCACCGCCGACGGGCGCGAGCGGTGGCCTTCGACCGAATCTATCGCCAGGGCACTGGCCGCCGCCAACAGTTCCATCGATGGCTTCGTCCAGTTGATCGAGAATAGTGCGCGGACCGTACCGACGGTGCCGCTGCTCGCTTTCGCGCAAGCGGGTGCCGGCCACCACTTCGACGACGGCGGTTTCCCGGCCGGCAAGGGCTGGGATGCGATGGCGCTGCCTTCGGTCGATGACGATCATGCCTATGCGCTGGAGATTTCCGGTGACCAGATGCGCCCCGCCTACCGCGACGGCGACGTCATCGTGGTATCGCCTGCGGCCGCGATCCGGCGCGGCGACCGCGTGGTGGTGAAAACCACGGGTGGCGAGGTGATGGCCGGGGAATTGAAGCGCCGGACCGCCAAATCGCTGGAACTGCAATCGCTCAACCCCGGCCGCGCCGACCACGCGCTGCCGACCGCCGAGGTCGCGTGGATCGCGCGGATCGTGTGGGCGACCCAGTAGGGTCTTTCTTACCCTCTCCCCCTGCGGGAGAGGGTGGCATGGATGCGCGAAGCGCGTCCATGACGGGTGAGGG
>JBAVEE010000245.1:0-3857 GCA_049587575.1 Bradyrhizobium sp. | reverse complement strand
TTCGACTTGAGCCAGATCAAGGCCGGTTAATTCGTCCAACTCTATCTTGGCCAATTATACGGTCGGCCTGTGCCGACCTGACTTTAAAAAAAACGACAATTGTTCAGGACCACTTGGTTTCGTCAGTCCGGGTCGCCGTTTCGGCCAAGTCAAGTATCGCAACGATCTTTTTAGCCCCTGCCGCGAGGACGCGGCACAAACAGAGAAGGAAACGCCGCATGGCAAGATGGAAGCACGCGTTGATCGCGGTCACGCTCGCGGCGCCACTAGTGGCGCCTGCTACTGTGCAAGCCCAGCAGCCGCGAAAGCCGAATATTGTCATCATCTGGGGTGACGATATCGGCCAATCCAATATCAGCGCCTATTCGCGCGGCATGATGGGGTATCAGACGCCGAACATCGATCGGATTGCCAACGAAGGCACGATGTTTACCGACTATTATGCGGAGCAGAGCTGCACCGCCGGCCGTGCTTCCTTCATCACCGGGCAGTCAGGCTTGCGCACCGGCATGACCAAGGTCGGTCTTCCCGGCGCTACGCTCGGACTACAAAAGGAAGATCCGACAATTGCCGAACTGCTCAAACCGCTCGGCTATGCGACAGGCCAGTTCGGCAAGAACCATCTTGGCGACCGCAATGAGTTCCTGCCGACTGTTCACGGCTTCGATGAGTTCTACGGTAACCTCTATCATTTGAATGCCGAAGAAGAGCCGGAGCTGCCGGACTATCCGAAGGACCCGGCATTCCGTGCCAAGTTCGGACCCCGCGGCGTGATGGACTGCAAGGCATCGGACAAGGACGATCCGACAGTCGATCCGCGCTTCGGCAGGGTCGGCAAGCAGGTTTGCACCGACACCGGGCCGCTGACCAGGGCGCGAATGGTGACAATCGACGACGACATCGCCAACCGTGCGGCCGATTACATCAAGCGGATGAACAAGGCCGGCAAACCGGCGTTCGTCTGGGTGAACTTCACGCACATGCACTTCCGCACCCATACCAAGCCGGAGAGCCTCGGCCAGTCTGGCCGTTGGCAGAGCCCTTACCACGACACCATGATTGATCACGACAAGAACGTCGGGACGGTGCTGAAGGCGATCGATGACGAGGGGATCGCGGACAACACCTTTGTCATGTATTCGACCGACAACGGTCCGCACATGAACTCCTGGCCGGATGGTGCAATGACGCCGTTCCGCAACGAGAAGAACTCGAACTGGGAAGGCGCTTACCGGGTGCCGGCCATGTTCCGTTGGCCGGGCAAGATCAAACCCCGGACAGTGTCCAATGACATCGTGGCCCATCTCGACATGCTGCCGACGCTTCTGGCGGTCGCCGGCGATACCGACGTCAAGAGCAGACTGCTCACTGGCTACAAGGTCGGTGACATGACCTACAAGGTCCACCTCGACGGCGACAATCTGGTGCCTTATTTGACCGGACAGGCGGCGAAAAGTCCGCGTGAATCCTTCTTCTACGTCAACGACGACCAGCAACTGGTCGGCCTGCGCTACGACAACTGGAAGCTTGCGTTCATGGAGCAGCGCGCTCCGGGAACGCTGCGCGTCTGGTCGGAGCCGTTCACGAACTTGCGGATTCCGAAGATCTTCAATCTCCGAACCGACCCCTACGAGCGCGCGGACATCACCTCGAACACCTACTACGACTGGCTGCTTGACCACGCCTTTCAGCTCGTTCCAGCACAGGCCTATGTCGGTCAGTTCCTGATGACGTTCAAGGATTTTCCGCAGCGGCAGAAGGCAGCGAGCTTCAACATGGACGAAGTGATGCAGAAGCTGCAGGAGTCGTCAGCGAAGGATTAAACGCAATCCAGCACAAACAATCTGTGGCCGGCCATGTTCTGTGACCGGCCGCAGTGCTAGGATCGAAGATATGACCCGGGCCTCATTGTTACTACCAGCGCGATATGGCGCTGAAGATGAGCAGCGCAATGACACGTGCGGAGACCGCCTATGCTGATCGTCGCAATTCTCTACATCGCCACCGCCTGGCATGCGCCGCTCATCTATGATGCGCTCTAATCGACCCAGATCGGCCGACACCCATCCAACGAGTTCTTGGGTGGCTTCGTGAGAGGGATTACCGGTGTTCTTTCTTGCGGCCATATCGAGAAGGTTCGGGCCGGGTCTGTTTATGGTGGCAGCCCTGACGTCAACGAACCGTCTCTCGGCACAACAGGCTGCGAATAATGTTGGCGATACACCCATTAACAATGATATCACCAACCCCATTCATCGGCTCGATTTCTTTCTTGAGAATTTTCAATCGGCCGACGGCGCAACGTGGACGCCAAAGGTGCGCTACGAGCGTCCGTTCGATCTCAATGACGGATGGAAATTCGCTGCGCGTGTCGAGTTTACGGCAGTCAGTACCAATGATGGATCCGATCCGCCTGGAATATTTGCTACTGGATTGGGTGATACCCAGTTCCAGGGGGTCTTCAGCAAAGAGCTTGATGCGCAGCAAGGCTTTGGTTTTGGACTGAGATTCTATGCGCCGACAGCGATCGATGATCAGTTTGGTAACGGACGATGGCGCATGGCACCTGCTGCCGGGTACCGCTACAGCCTGCCCGAGCTATCGAAGGACTCGTATTTTCAGATCGTCGCTCGCTACCAGTTTGATTTTGCCGGTGATCCCAACCGATTTCACACGAGCAATCTCCAGTTCGGTCCGACCCTCAACATCGGGCTGCAGGATGGCCTCTCGCTGGCGATATTTCCGTCGACCGATATCCGTTACAATTTCATGACTCGGGAGTGGTTCGTTCCCTTGGATGTCGAATTCGCAAAGCAATGGAATAATAGTTTCCTGACCGGGATCGAAATCGGCGTTCCGCTCTTTGAGACGGCGAACCCGCTCTATAAGTTCAAGATCGAAGGGCATCTTGCCTTCCGCTTCTGAGACACGCCGCTGATCCGGGCACTGAAGGGCTACGCCGTTGGCACGCAAGCGACGCAAATCCGGCAATGCCGATGGATCGCGGAAACGGCCTGCCGGAGAGCCGCGGAAGGTCGCGCCGTCGCAGGAGCCTGTTCCCGCCAGATCCAAAACCGCCTTCCTCTCGGGACGCCTGATCTGGATTGCGACGGTGGCCGCAGTACTGAGCATCATTGCCGCCGGTTTTGGCCTTCACCTGCGCAACAGCAGTGGGGTAACCGCGCGAGACGACTCCGCCGCGACCTTCGTCGGCAGCGAGACCTGCGGAGGCTGCCATCAGTCGCAAGCAAGGTTGTGGGAGGCCTCGCAGCACAAGGCGGCGATGCAGCACGCCACAGAAAAGACCGTGCTCGGCGACTTCAACGACGCAAGCTTCGATTATTACGGCGTGCATTCGCGCTTCTTCCGCAAGGACGAAAAATTCCTCGTTGAAACAGACGGTCCGGATGGCAAGCTTGCCGTGTTCGAGGTGAAATACACCTTCGGTATCGATCCGCTGCAGCAATACCTCGTGGAATTCCCCGACGGTCGTATTCAGACACTGTCGATCGCCTGGGACTCCAGGCCGAAGGAAAAAGGCGGCCAGCGCTGGTTCCACATCTATCCCGATGAGGAGATCAAGCACGATGATATCCTGCACTGGACCAAGCTGAACCAGAACTGGAATTTCATGTGCGCGGAGTGCCACTCGACCGGCCTGCGCAAGAACTACGACGCCAAGACCGATCGTTTCGCCACGACTTGGGCTGAAATCAGCGTCGGTTGCGAGGCGTGCCATGGACAGGGTTCGTCGCACGCTGCCTGGGCGAGCGATCAGAAGAGCTGGCGGCCATTTGGTAAGCGAGAAAATTCTACCAAGGTAATGCTCGTCCACATTGACGAACCCCGCGACGTGA
>JBAVEE010000244.1:0-1673 GCA_049587575.1 Bradyrhizobium sp. | reverse complement strand
CTCTCGTAGGGCGCACGCGTCCTGGCGATGAGGGCCTCCATTTCGGCATCCGCCGGGAGCAGGTTGGCAAAGACCGGAAGAAGCCGATAGCGGTAATCGGCAACGCGGCCGCCTTTCACGTCGAGATCAAGTACGCCGATGAATTTCCCGGCGCTACCGCCGTTCATCACGATGGTCTTGCCGCCGGCATTCTCGACGATGCTGGGAGTTGGCACGCCGTCATGGGTATGGCCGCCAAGTATGGCGTCGATCCCGCTGACGCGCGAGGCCATCTTCAAATCGACATCCATGCCGTTGTGCGACAGGACGACGACGGCCTGGGCGCCTTCGGCCCGCGCCGCATCGACCGTCTTTTGCATGTTGTCGTCCTGGATGCCGAAGGTCCAGTCGGGAACGAAGTAGCGCGGATGGGCTATCGGCGTATAGGGCATGGCCTGGCCGATGACGGCGACCTTCACGCCGTTCACGGCGCGCATGACGTAGGGTTTGAAAACCGGATCGCCGAAATCGGCGGTCTTGATGTTCTGCGCAATGATCTCGATGCGGCCCGCGAAATCCTTCTCAGCGACCTCCTTCACGCGATCCTGGCCGTAGGTGCTTTCCCAATGCAGCGTCATGAGGTCGACGCCGAGCAGCTTCGCGGCCTCCACCATGTCTTGCCCCTTCGACCACAAGGCCGAACCCGAGCCTTGCCACGTGTCGCCGCCGTCGAGCAGCAGCGCGCCGGGCCGCGTGGCGCGAAGTCGCTTGATCAGTGTCGCGATATGAGCGAAGCCGCCGACCTTGCCGTAGATCGGGGCATAGCGCTCGAAATCGAGATAAGTAAAGGCGTGAGAAAGCCGTGTATTTGGCGCAATCCCGAACTGTTTGAGAAACGCCTCGCCGACAACGTGCGGGGGGCGCCCCGCCATGGTGCCGACGCCAAGATTGACATTGGGCTCGCGGAAATAGATCGGCCGCAGTTGCGCGTGACTGTCGGTGAGGTGCAGAAGAGAAACGTTGCCGAAGGCCGGCGCGTCGTAAAGCTCCTCTGCCGCTTGTTCGGCACGAGCCGCGGACAAGGGCAGCGGCATGCCTGCCACGCTCGCCATGCCAAGAAGGTGCAGAAATTCCCGACGATCCATTAGAGCAGCCCCCAACTTTGGCTTATTGATTGACAAGTGAACTGGAATCGAACGACAGAGTCATCAGATCGCGGAGCTGGGCCTCGGTGAGGATGCCCGTGTGCCCGCTGCGCGGCACGTTGGAGCAGGCGCTGGACGCCCTGGAATCGCGAACCCTGCCCCAGGTGTCGCGCGATTTGCGCGCACCTCTACTCGAAGACTTCGGCAGCGCGCGGTCGGCACCGCAATCCCTGCTCAGCTTACGGTCGCCTCGTCCGTGCGGGCGTCGCCCGAGCTGTCCGTCCACGAGATCGTCACCTTGTCGCCCGACTTGCCGCCCTTTACTTTGAAGGCCAAATACGGGTTCCTCGCCACCGCCTGGCCCCATTGTGCCCGCATCACCACCTTGTCGTTGAGCTTGGCGGTAACCTCTTTGATGAACAGGGCGGGAACGATTTAGCCCGAGGCTTCCTTGCGCAACCCCGTCTCCATCACATGGTTCATCAACACTTTCACTTCGGTCACGCCGTTCTTGCTGGTGGCGCGGATTTTCATTGGAAGGCCCATGAA
>JBAVEE010000243.1:0-4449 GCA_049587575.1 Bradyrhizobium sp. | reverse complement strand
TTCTCCTATTCCAGCGGCATCGAATGGGCGGTGGAGGCCGGCGATATCGGCGACGCCGCATCGCTGCGGGGCTGGCTCACGTCAATGCTGGCAGACGGACCGGGATTTTGCGACGGCGTTTTTCTCGCGCAAACGCATCGGGCCGCTTCGGCCGGCGACGATGCGGGGCTCGGCGAGGTCGTCGAGCTCGCCTCGGCCTTCGCGCCCTCGCGCGAGCGCCACCTGGAAACCTCGGCGCAGGGACGCGCGTTCGTCGAGATCGCCCGCGCGGCATGGAATTGCGCTTCGCTGGATCGGCTGATCCGGTGTTGCGGCAACGCCATCGTTTATCCGGTCGCGGTCGGCCTCGTCAGCGCCGCGCATGCGATACCGCTCGCCGCCACGATCCATGCTTTCCTGCACGCGCTGACCTCGAACTGGATTTCGGCCGGGGCGCGCCTTGTTCCTCTGGGACAAACCGACAGCCAGCGCGTGCTGGCGCAGCTCGAGCCGGTCGTGGCCGCGACGGCAAGGCGCGCGCTTGCGGCCACGCTCGACGATCTCGGCAGCGCCACCTTCCGCGCCGATCTCGCCAGCATGCGGCACGAGACCCAGTACACGCGGCTGTTCCGGTCATGAGGACGCGATCCGCTCTCCACGCGTCGCCCCTGCGAACGCAGGGGCCCATAACCACCGGCGCTGGGGGTGGCGGAAAATGTCGGCCATTTGGCTTTGTTGATGGATCACGCGGTACGGGTCCCTGCGTTCGCAGGGACGACGACAGGTAAGGGATTATTTGGATGTCTAACTCTCACGGTCCGCTTCGTATCGGCATCGGGGGGCCCGTCGGCTCCGGAAAGACCGCGTTGATGGACCTGCTCTGCAAGTCGATGCGCGAGCGCTACGACATCGCGGCGATCACCAACGACATCTACACCAAATGGGATGCCGAATTCCTGGTCCGCTCGGGTTCGCTGACGCCGGATCGCATCGCCGGCGTCGAGACCGGCGGCTGCCCGCATACCGCGATCCGCGAGGATGCCTCGATGAATCTCGCCGCGGTCGCCGACATGCGCGCGAAATTTCCCGATCTCGATCTGGTGCTGATCGAATCCGGCGGCGACAATCTGGCCGCCACCTTCTCCCCCGAGCTGGCCGACCTGACGATTTATGTGATCGACGTCGCGGCGGGCGACAAGATTCCCTCGAAGGGCGGCCCCGGCATCACCCGGTCGGACCTTCTCGTCATCAACAAGATCGACCTCGCGCCGCATGTCGGCGCGTCGCTGGAAAAGATGGATGTCGATGCCCGGCGAATGCGCGGCGAACGGCCGTTTGTCATGACCAATCTCAGGAAGAGCGAGGGGCTGGAACGCATCATTGGCTTCATCGAGGCCAGGGGAGGCCTGAAGGGAGGTCTGAAGGGCGGCCTCAAGGCGGGCCTCAACTGAACGAGCGCGTCATATGGTCGCCGAGCCGGTCGCGATTCGGCGGATCATGCGCGGTGTGGGCCATTGGCCTGATCGTTAATACTTGACGCGAGCCCGACCGGCTCGCGAGCGGAGGCGGAATTCTTCGCCCTCGGTCCGGAACAAGATCGGTCTGCTGCGGTTAGCATCCTCTGGCCTTGTCAATGCCTCACGCGTGGTAGTCACATTGTTCTTCATGTTAAATCCGCCCCCGTCGCAGTTGCGTACCGATGATCGCTCCTTCACTATGCCGAATGGTCGGCTTTGCTTCGGCTTGCGGCTGTCCCGGCGGCCGCCAAATCTTTCCTCGGCTTGTTTGCCAACACCTCATTTTTGAGTGAGCGAGTGGTTCGGCTAGGTCTCATCACAGGTTTTATCGCGCTTATCGGGGTTCTGCTCTCCGGTCTTGCGGCCTATCGCGTCCATGATCAGGAACTGACGGTCGACCGCATCGCGATGGCGCGGGCGATCGACGTTCACGCCAGCCTGGTTCAGGACCGGCTGACGGAGCGTGAACTGCTCGCGCGCGTCGCATCGGGCCTGTTTCATTCGCCTTCCGTGATCAAGGCCAATATGCTGCAGCCGCTGCGATCCTCGATCTATGCCTTCAAGACCGATTTCGTGGTTGCGAGCTGGATCGCGCGGCTGCGCCCGAGCGAACTGGAAGCGGCACAGGCCGAACTGGCAAGTGCAGGATTTCCGAACCCGACGATCCGCGGCTTCGACGATACGCCGCTGGATACGCAGACTCTCCAACGGCCGCTCGACGTGCTGATGGATGTCGAACCCCGCAACAAGGAGATGTTGGCTTTCCCGGGCCGTTGCTTCGATACGCAGCCGATCCTGGGGCCGATGCTGGCGAAGGCCATGACCGATGGAAAGCCCGTTGCGTCCGATCCGCTGCCGCTGTTGCGCCCGGATGGCCCGATCGGCATCGTTCTTGCCGCGCCGGTTCTGCAGAACGGCGACGCTTCGCCGGCGGGCTTTGTGACGTTTTCCTATGAACTGGCGCCGCTGATGCTGGCCAACGACGATCTGTCGCTGTTCTCGGTGGTGCTGAAGGACCCGCGCCGCCAGAACGGCGAGCTGATTGCCAATGACCGCGGCGTCGTCGACTCGAGAACGGCAAATTCGCAAAGCCCCACGCCGTCGGTGACAAGGACGGTTACCTTCGGCGGCCGCGACTGGACGCTCGGCTATTACGCCAAGACCAACACGATGACGCGGGCCCGGCAGACGGCCACGATCGTGGCCGCTCTTGGCCTCGCGCTGACCGCGATCGTCTGCGGGCTGTTCGGATATGTCGCCTACAACAACCTGCGGCTAAGCCGTGAAATCCAGGTTCGGATCGGCTTCGAGCGGCGGCTGACCGCGGTCATCGACGAGCTCAATCACCGCGTCAAGAACATCCTGGCGGTCATCCAGTCGATCGTGACGCGCACGCTGCGCCACGGTTCCGACATCGATGTCGCCCGCGAACTCCTGATCGGCCGGATCCATGCCATGTCGAACGTGGTTTCGCTGCTCAGCGAAAGCCAGTGGCAGGGCGTGAAGCTGAAGGGGTTGTTCGAAGCGCGCGCGATACCGCATGCCGAGCGTATCGCGGTGAGCGGTCCGGACATCGTCGTCAGCGCGCGCGCGGCGCAGTCGCTTTCGCTGCTGTTCTTCGAGCTGGCATCGCATTCCGACGAAGGGCTTTCGCTGGTCGGCAAGCACCCCCATATCGTCGCGCATTGGGAAGTGGCCGGCGAAGAACTCGACTCGATTTTTCATTTTCGCTGGGAGGAGTTCAACACCAGCGCGGCGACCCGCCGCGCCGACAGCGATTTCGGCGTCATCCTGCTCGACCGCGTCGCGCCGGAGGCGCTCGGCGGGACATCGAAGCGGTACTTCACCGAAGTAAGCTACGTTTACGAGCTCACCGCGCCGATGGAATCCGTGGTCGACATGTCGGAGCGAGATCGCACCGAACAATTTTCGGCGCCGCTGAAGCCGGTGGGGTAGGGAAGGTATCTGACCGTGTCATCGGGCGCGCATGTGCGCCACGCGTAAGCTTTCGCAATGATGGAAGATGGCAGTCTTGAAGGCGGATATCAGCCGCCGCTGCCGCCGATCACCGCGCGCACCGTCTCGTCGGGACCGAAATCCTCGGCGCCGTCGACATAGAGCAGGGCGGAGAGTTTGGATCGTGCCCGGTTGACGCGGCTCTTGATGGTGCCGACCGCGCAGCCGCAGATCGCCGCAGCGTCTTCATAGGAGAAGCCGGAGGCGCCGACCAGGATCAGCGCTTCGCGCTGGTCCTGCGGAAGCTTGTCCAGGGCAACGCGGAATTCCTCGAATTCGAGATGCGCCTGCTGGGCCGGCTGGGTCTTCAGGGTTTTGGCATAGCTGCCGTCGGCGTCCTCCACCTCCCGCCGCCGCTTGCGATAGTCGGAGCGGAACAGGTTGCGCAGGATCGTGAACAGCCAGGCCGGCAGATTCGAGCCGGGCTGGAACGAGTCGATATTGGCAAGAGCGCGCAGCAGCGTCTCCTGCACCAAATCGTCGGCGCGGTCGCCGTTGCCGGAAAGCGAGATCGCGAAGGCGCGCAAACTGGGAACCGACGCCAGGATGTCGTCGCGGAGTGAATCTGTGAGAGGCATTATTCCCCTCCGTCATTTTTGTCGCCCGCAGTCCCTAATTGGGGATTGCCGTCGGGCACATCAAGCTTGCGGATCAGCTCCACGAACCGGTCCGGAACCCCCTGCCGGACGACATCGTCGTACATGGCGCGGAGCTGGTGGCCTATTCGGGACTGAATCTCGGCATTGAGGCCGCCCTGTTTCTTTACATCCTTCATGACCTGATCCACGCTTCCCCGAGTGTTAAGCTTTTGTATTGTCACGGATAATCCTCGAAATTGCCCCTGCGCCGGCGATCTCTCTATGCAATGGCTAATTCAAAGTTGCCCAGAAAGTTCCAGAAGATGAGGGAACTTTTGTCCGGTCGGGGCGTAATCAAC
>JBAVEE010000242.1:0-2142 GCA_049587575.1 Bradyrhizobium sp. | reverse complement strand
GATGGCGTTCACCGACTCCTGCGTCGCCGCCTGGATGCCGCCGATCTGCTGGCCGATCTCGCCGGTCGCCTTTGCGGTCTGTTCGGCCAAAGCCTTCACTTCCGATGCCACGACCGCAAAGCCGCGGCCGGCCTCGCCGGCGCGGGCCGCCTCGATGGTGGCGTTGAGCGCCAGCAGATTGGTCTGTCCGGCGATGGTGTTGATCAATTCGACCACATCGCCGATGCGGGCAGCCGCCTTCGACAACTCGCTGACGCGGTCGTTGGTTTTGCGCGCCTCATTGACGGCTCCGCTGGCCATCCGCGCCGATTCCTGGACCTGGCGGCTGATCTCGTTGACCGAGGAAGTCAGTTCCTCGGTTGCCGACGCCACCGACTGCACGTTGGTGGAGGCTTCTTCCGAAGCCGCCGCGACCACGGTGGTCAATTCCCTCGAGCGCCCGGCGGTGGCCGTCAGCGTACCGGCCGAGGACTCAAGCTGCGCCGACGCCGAAGATACGGTATTGACGATCTCGCCGATCATGGCTTCGAATTCGCGCGTAATGCCATCCACCCGGCGGCCGCGCTCGATCTTGGCTTCCGCATCGCGCGCCGCGGCCTCGTCGGCGGCTTTCTTCGCAATCAGCGCCTGCTTGAACACCTGGAGCGAATCCGCCATCGAGCCGATCTCGGTTTTCTCGCCCTGATGCGGGACCTGCGCGGTCAAATCTCCGCCGCCCAGCGCCTGCATCGGCGCCACGATGGAGGCGATGCCGCGCGAGACATCTCGGATCAGATAAAAGCCGATGGCAATGCCGACGATGGTGGCGATGCCGGTGATGGCGACGACCACCCAGAAGGCGAAGGCGTAATTGTCGGCCGCTTCGCTGCCTGCCTTGTCGGCGCCGGCGTTATTGAGGTCGATGCTCTTTTCCAGGACGCCGTCCGCCTCGACCCCGATCTTGTTCACCGTCTTCGCATTCAATTCGTGCGCCTCATGGGGAGGCTTGCCGACGCTCTTGCGCGACAAGGCGATGACCTCTTCGGTGCCCTTCTTGTAGCGCTCCCACAGCTGGACCCAATCGTTGTAGAGAGCACGTTCTTCCGGGGATGTGATCAGCCGCTCATAGCTCTGGCGGAGCTTGGCGTTGCTCTCGACGACCGTCGCCAAAACCTTTTCAGTTGCGGCCTTTTCCTCGGCAGTTTCGGAGAGCAGGTGCTCCCGGATCACGTTGCGATAGGTGATGACGCCGGCGCGCAGTTCGCCGAGCACACGGACACTGGGCAGCCAGTTTGTGGTGATGTCCGCAGTGCTGGCGTCGATCGCTCGCATATTCCGCACCGCGAGCAGTCCCATGCCCGTCGTTGCGAGCAGCAGGAAGGCGACGACGGCGGTAATCTTGGCGCGGATGGAGACGTTGGCGAGCATGGTATGAATCTCTTTTCTGGGCGCGTTGAGGCTCGTGCGCGCGCGGGCGGCGAGGCCGGCAGAACGGAGGAGGTCGACTGCCGGAATCAAAGCCTAAACGGGCTAAACTTTTTTAATTCAATTATTCGTAATAATGCGTAAAGATGGCTGGCCGATCGAGACGTCAGCGCATCAGTTCGAGCGCGTCCGAGAAGAATTCCGGACCGCCGAAATTGCCTGATTTCAGGGCAAGCAGCATGTCGCCGCCCTTCCCGCCGACCGCGCGTAACACCGGCACCCCAGCGGCGATTTCCGCGCCCACCAGAAAGCCCGGAATTCGTAAGCGATCCACCACCGCGCCCGAGGTTTCGCCGCCCGCGACCACCAGTCGCCGCACGCCCGATTGCACCAGGCCTTCGGCGATGTCGGCCATCGCCTGCTCGATCGCATGCCCGGCTGTATCGCGGCCATGACGAGACTGCAGGGCTACGACCTGGTCCGGCGTCGCACTCGATGCGATCAGGATCGCTCCATCCTTGAGCCGTTCTCTGGCCCAGGCCAGCGCGCGCTGGACTTCACCCTTGCCCGTGATCACCTGATCGGGATCGAGATGCAGCACCGGCATCGTTTGTTCGGCGCACGCGATCTGCTGCAGCGTCGCCTGCGAACAGCTACCGGCAAGGCACGCCGCCGGCCCGCCGAGCGGCGCCTCCGAAGCCGCGTTCGACGCGGCCGGTTTGATTCGACCCGAGGCGA
>JBAVEE010000241.1:0-5495 GCA_049587575.1 Bradyrhizobium sp. | reverse complement strand
GGCATCGGCGGAAACCTGTCCGCTGATTTTTCCTCGATCGATTGGGGGGCCGCTCAGCAAGCCGGCTCGGTCGATGGCGCCGTCGAAAGCGCGGTGGGTGTGCTGCTGTATCAGATGGGAATCGCGGCCGTGCTGCCGCTCGGCCTGTATCTCGCGATAGGCCTGAAGGCATGGCGTTTGTATGCGGTTTCTGGCCTTCTCACGCAGGGCTTTGCGGCGTTCGGGCTCTTTGTCGTATTGTTCAACGGCTTTTTTCAGGAAGAGGCGCTATTCGGACCGCCGGCACTTGGATTATTGGCGTGTCTGGCGGGTCTGGTGATCGGCAACGCTGTTCGCACTGGATCGCAGGTCCGTGCCGCGATTGCTCCGGCAGGCCGGACGCCGGGGGTTTCCTCGCCGGTGTGCGGTCGCTGAGGATCGTCACGATCCATACAGGACGAGTTCGGTCTCGGTGAGGTCCGTGAGTTGCGGCGGATGGGGACCTTTGAAGTATTTGCGGCCACGCGCTTCCGTGTAGATACCGGCGAGTCCGGCGATCGGTGCGTTTGCGTCGAGAATTACAAACGGCCTGCCGCGCCGGATCAGGAAGCTGCCGATCGCCCCGGCGCAGCGCACGTAGTCCGCGATCTCGCGGCAATAAACTAGCTGAAGTGCCGGCAGCGGAAATCTTCCGCTGCGGATGCGTTTAGGCGTCATGACGAAGGGAAGCGGACCGTCGCCGGTGTGACACACGAAAGCGAGACAATCATATTGCGCGTGAGTTGCCAGCAATTCGAGATCCGCCTGCGGCAGCCCCGCGATGGACCGGGTCTCGGAAGTGATCGTCTCGATCGTCATGCCGGGCCTGGTTCGGGACAAGACTGGTAGCGAGAAGAACTGGCCCTTGCAGTAGCGCTTGTATCCCTGCGCCTCCAGGATCGGCCAGGTCGGCGCGGCGGGCGAGATATTGATGTACGTAACCTGCTTGTTCCTTTGCGCCATCGAGGTGAGCAGCGTGGCGTAGATTCGGAAGGAAGGGTCGACGTACCAGCTTGAAACGTTGCAACGGATCGTTGCTTCGCCATCCTCAATTCGGCGCGTGTACAGCAGCAGCAGGACGCCGACGGGGCCATCATCCTTTTCAAGAAGATAGCCGTAACGGGGATAGCCTTCCGGAACCGGACGCTCACCTTGCCGGAAGAGGCCGCGCATCCAGTAGTCGCGGGTTCGGCCGGGAAAGCCCCGCGTCAACAGATCGGCGATCGCCTCGATATCGTTTTCGGCAATTTCCCGACATCGAACGGGGAGACTGCGCATCGGATTTTTGCCTGTGAGTACCGGAGCGAGGTGCGAAAAGCGTCTATTTTTCGGTCTTTGTATTCCACATTTCCCCCGCCAAGGCGAAAGGTGCGTATTGGTAAGGTTACCGGATGCGCCGCGTGCTCAATTCCGGACCTGCCGCACCACGCCCGGCTGGCCCGGTGTGCATTCCAGCGCATCGCGATCCCATTTGGCGGCGTCGGCCGCGGCCTCATAGGTGCTTTGGAGGAATTCGAGCAAGGCCTGGTCCGGCTCGGCCGCCGTGCGGACGGCGTCATAGGGCAGGATGAATTCGCCCAGAGTTTCACTGAAGAATGCCGCGTCCGGCCGTACCCGCGTGGAGCGGAAGCCGGCGGGTTCAGGATAGGCATAGGAATAGAACGCGGGATAGTCGATCGCGCCAGAGCCCGGCCAGAAGCCGGCGCTGCTAACCTCGTGAGAATAGGCCTCGCAGGCGACATCATCGGATAGATTCGGCACGCCACCGGGATGGCGCGGCGCGCGGCGGCCGGAGAAACGGGTGACGGCGAGATCGAAGCTGCCCCAGAAGAAATGTACCGGGCTCGCCTTGCCCAGGAAGCCGGTGCGGAATTGCTTGAGTACGCGGTCGGCATTGACAAGAATTTGCAGGAAGCGTCGCACCGCGTCCGGGTCGTAGGTGGCATGCCGCTCGTCGTCCGAAAATCTGACCGGATCCGGCAACTCGTTCGGCATGTCGTCGATGGCAATGTGAATACCGAGGTCGGCGAGCGCGGTCATCACGGCGGTGTAGAAACTCGCAACGGAGTGTCCGGCCAGCGCCAACCGCCGTGTCGCGCCGTTGCTGGTGGAAATCCGCAGATCATGATTGATGAAATCGAAGTCGATCTGGAACGTGCCGACGCCCTCGGGGACCGGTGAGGTCGTCAGGCCGCGGCTGGTGACGTACAGTGCGACGTGCCAGGAATGGTTCAGCCAGGGAGCCCGCGCCAGACGAATCTTGCCGATGATCTGGGTCCAGAGATGCAGCGTCGCATAGGTCTCGCGCCATGCTGCGGTCGGCAATTCCGGCCAGGGTTGGGCCGGGTGTTGCTCATGCATCGCCGTTACTCCCTGTCATAGGCGTCTCATGGCGCATCAGAGCCGGGCGTGACCCCGCCCGGCTCTCACATTGTAATTGAACTTGCGCGATTGAGGACGGGCGCGTGTCAGGTTTTTTTGCCGCTCTTGGCGAAGGCGGTGTCCAGTTCATCTTTCCTGATACGCGCGGCGGGGTCGCCGCGCTGGTCAAGATTTTGTTCCTCGGTACCGTCGCCCATCATGCCGGGATGCGGCGGAGCAGGATGTTTCTTGTTATCCTTGGGATCGGGTTTATTGGTCATTCTGATGTCTCCAGGCGCGGGTGCGCCTGACTCAAACCTCGCAAGCGCCCTCTGGTTCCATTGCCGCGTCATCGCGTGACCAAACCTCCGCCCATCGGACGCCGTCCCTGTGACAGGCGGAACAGGTTTCGGCGCCACCCGCGTCGCAACATTCGAAAAACGGGGCGGCATTGTCCGAAGAGAATGCCGCCCGCGTCGAATCAGCCATGCAGTTCAGCCATGTAATTTTTTGGCGGTCTCCGCGATCACGCGGCCCTGATACCGCGCGCCGGCAAGTTCGTTTTCCGATGGCTGGCGGCTGCCGTCGCCGCCGGTGATCGTGGTCGCGCCATAGGGCGCGCCGCCGGTCACTTCGTCGAGCTTCATCTGCCCGGCAAAGCCGTAATTCAGGCCGACGATGGTCATGCCGAAATGCAGGAGGTTGGTGATGATCGAGAACAGCGTGGCCTCCTGGCCGCCGTGCTGGGTCGCCGTTGACGTGAAAGCGCCGCCGACCTTGCCGTGCAGCGCGCCCTTGGCCCAGAGGCCGCCGGCCTGATCGAGGAAATTCGCCATCTGTGACGCCATGCGGCCGAAACGGGTGCCGGTGCCGACGATGATGGCGTCGTAATTGACGAGGTCCTCGATTTTCGCCACCGGCGCCGCCTGGTCGAGCTTGTAATACGATGCTTTCGCGACCTCCGGCGGCACCAGTTCGGGCACGCGCTTGATGTCGACGGATGCGCCGGCGTCGCGCGCGCCTTGCGCGATGGCGTTCGCCATCGTCTCGATATGACCATAGGCGGAATAATACAGAACGAGAACTTTCGTCATTGGCGGTCTCCGGTGGATGGGTTTCGGTCTTGAGTGCGGGCGACGAGAGGGTGCTTGCCGCCGAATGGCGTCATGCGGCGTCGACCAGCACCAGTTCGGAATCTTCCAGCGCGGTGATCTTGAGCTGCGCCTCGTCGCGGATCGCAACGCCGTCGCGCGCATTGACCCTAACGCCGTTGATCTCGACGCAGCCGGCCGCTGGCACCAAATAGAGGTTGCGCGTCTTGTCCGGTGCATATTGCGCGCTCTCGCCGGCTTTCAGCGTCGTGGCAAGCACCCGCGCGTCGGCGCGGATCGGCAGCGCGTCCTTGTCATCGGCAAAGCCGCTGGCGATGGTGACGAAATTGCCGGAGCGGTCCGACTTCGGGAACGGCTTCGCGCCCCAGGTTGGCTGGCCGCCTTCGGTCGTCGGTTCGATCCAGATCTGGAAGATCCTGGTTTTGGTCGGCTCCAGATTGTATTCGGAGTGACGAATGCCGGAGCCGGCGCTCATCACCTGAACGTCGCCGGCTTCGGTGCGGCCCTTGTTGCCGAGACTGTCCTGATGGGTGATCGCGCCTTCCCGGACGTAGGTGATGATTTCCATGTTGGCGTGGGGATGGGCGGGAAAGCCGGTGTTCGGTGCGATCTCGTCGTCGTTCCACACCCGCAAGGCGCCGTGGCCCATATTGGCGGGGTCGTAGTGACTGCCGAACGAAAAGTGGTGTTTGGCTTTCAGCCAGCCGTGGTCGGCGGCGCCAAGCCGGTCGAAAGGTCTGAGTTCAATCATGGAATATTCCCTGAAGTTCTGATGGCCTCTGGATATGGATTTCCAGATCGTCCATAAATAGAAACAATCGAAACACATTGTTTCTGTTTTTGCTCTTGTGGGACCTTTCGGATGGCAAAACTTCCCGATTTCGAAGGCCTCGCGATTTTTGCAAAAGTCGTGGAATTACGATCATTTGCGGCGGCGGCCAGCGAACTCTCGCTGTCCAGGGCGACCGTTTCGAAGGCGGTGAGCCGGCTGGAAGAGCGTCTCGGGGCACGCCTGTTCAACCGCACCTCGCGGCGGCTGGCCTTGACCGATGCCGGGCAGAAACTGGCGGGGCGTGCCGAGCGCCTGCTGGCCGACGGTGAGGCCGCGGAGAACGAGGCGCTGGCGCAGTCGGTGGCGCCGCGCGGTCTGGTCCGCCTCGCGGTGCCGATGACGTTCGGGGTGAAGGCGGTGGCGCCGATCCTGCCGAAGTTCCTGGCGCAATATCCCGACGTCGCGATCGATCTCCACCTCTCTGACGCCATGGTGGACCTGATCGGCGAGGGTTTTGATGTGGGCTTGCGGATCGCGAGCCTGCCGGATTCATCGCTGATCGCGCGGCGGCTGTGCGCAATGCCGCGTTACACGGTGGCGTCGCCGGCCTATCTCAAGCGCCACGGCCGGCCCACGCACCCGATGCACCTCGCCGAGCACCGCTGTCTCGGTTACGCCTATCTGTCGACGCCTGATGTCTGGCACTACACCAACGCGGAAGGCGAACAGGCCAGCGTGCGGCCGGGCGGGCCGCTGCGCGCCAACAATGGCGAGGCACTGCTGCCGGCGGTGATCGCGGGGCTCGGTATCGCGGATCTGCCGGACTTCATTGCCGGGGACGCCATTGCGTCGGGCGAAGTCGAGGTGATCCTGAAGGACTGGAAGCAGACCGAAGGCGCCGTGCATCTGGTGACACCGCCGGGCGGTCCGCGCCCGGCGCGCGTCGAGGTGCTGGTAGATTTTCTCGCGAAGCATTTTGCAACGACGAAGCGGCCGAAATCGCCCCGGCGCGCATGACGGGCGGCAGCGGCGCCGGGAGCGCCTTTGCCGATCCTTCGGTTCAGGCTATAGGCTGCATCCAACTACCAAAAACGAAAATCTCCGGGGGAAACTGCCAATGAATCGACGTGAACTTCTCAAAGCCACTGCCGTGCTGCCGCTGTTGCAGGCCGCGCGCCCGACTTCGGCGGTCGCGCAAGCCGCGTGGCCCGCCCGCACGATCTCCATGATCG
>JBAVEE010000240.1:0-2017 GCA_049587575.1 Bradyrhizobium sp. | reverse complement strand
TCGGCGGCAAGAGCCGTTGAACTGATTCACGAGGCCAGAGGCGAATTATTGATGAAGGGCAGCCTTCATACCGACGAGCTGATGCGCAGCGTCACCGCAAAGGCGACAGGCCTGCGCACCGACCGGCGGATCAGCCACGTCTTTGCGATTGATGTGCCCGGCTACGCCCAGACATTGTTCATTACCGACGCGGCAATCAACATTTTCCCGGACCTCGATTGCAAGCGCGACATCATTCAAAATGCTATCGATCTCTTTGCCGGAATCGGCCTTGGTGAGCCGAGGGTTGCGATCCTGTCGGCGGTGGAGACGGTAACCTCCAAGATTCCCTCGACCATCGATGCCGCCGCACTGTGCAAGATGGCGGAACGCGGCCAGATCACGGGCGGCCTGCTTGACGGGCCGTTGGCGTTTGACAACGCCATCGACAAGGAGGCCGCCAGGATCAAGGGAATCAAATCGGCGGTGGCCGGTCAGGCGCAGATCCTGGTCGTGCCGGACCTCGAGGCCGGCAACATGCTGGCAAAGAACCTCACGTTCCTCGCGAAGGCCGATTCGGCCGGCATCGTGCTTGGGGCGCGGGTTCCGATCATTCTCACCTCGCGTGCGGACTCGCTGCGTGGCCGCATGGCCTCGTGCGCGATCGCGGTGCTCTATGCCGACGCTCGCCGCCGCGCTTCGACCGTTGCAGCCGCGTGAATGTCATGGATACCATCCTCGTCGCCAATGCAGGCTCGTCGAGCGTAAAGTTCCAGATCTTCGGGATCGATGCCGACGGAGGCCTCGAGCGCCAGATCAAGGGCCAGGTGGACGGGATCGGAAGTAGCCCGCGATTGCGGGTCACTGCAGTCAACGGTACCGTGCTGGTCGATCGCACCTACGAGAGCAAAGCCGTCGCTGACGTCGCGGTGGCGCTGGCAACGGCGGGGGCTTGGCTTCGCGAGGAGCTAAAAGTTAATCCGATTGCGATCGGGCACCGCGTCGTGCACGGCGGCCCGGATTACGGCAGGCCGGTCCGGGTCGATCAAAACGTGCTGGCGCGACTGGAGCGATACATTTCGCTGGCGCCGCTTCACCAACCCTACAATCTGGCGCCAATCCGATCGATCATGGCCCGGTTTCCGAACTTGCCGCAAATTGCCTGTTTCGATACGGCGTTTCATCGCGGCCACGGTGCACTGGCTGATCATTTCGCGATTCCATTGGCGCTGTATGCCGAGGGTGTGCGACGCTATGGATTCCACGGGCTGTCCTACGAATATATTGCCAGCGCTCTTCCGCAAGTGGCTCCCGAGATCGCGGGCAAGCGGGTGATCGTCGCGCATCTGGGAAGCGGCGCTTCGATGTGCGCGCTGGACCAGGGACGCAGCGTCGAAAGCACGCTGGGATTTACGGCGCTCGACGGATTGCCGATGGGTACACGGCCGGGCCAGCTCGACCCAGGCGTCGTGCTTTACCTTCTTTCGGAAAAAGGCATGTCGGCCGGTGAGGTTCAGAATTTCCTTTATCGCGACTGCGGCCTGAAGGGACTTTCCGGCATCAGCAACGATATGCGCGAACTCCAGGGCAACAGCGATCCGCGCGCGGTCTTCGCGGTCGACTATTTCGTGTACCGCGTAGGTTTGAACGCAGGGATGCTGGCCGCGGCGCTGCAGGGTATCGACGGATTCGTCTTTACAGCCGGTATTGGTGAAAACTCGCCCCAGATCCGCGCGGCCATCGCGAACAAGCTCGCATGGCTTGGCATAACCCTGGATACGGCCGCGAATGCCGAAAACAAGCTGCTGATTTCGCGCCCTGACAGCCGGCTCCCGCTTTACGTCATCCCAACCGACGAAGAGCTGATGATTGCCCGGCACACATGGTCGCTGCTGTCGCAGCAGACGACGAGTTCTCCAAAATACGTGAGGGCGTCATGACAATAGCAATACCCGTTTACCCCGAAACCAAAATAGCACTCAAGGGGCGCAAGGGACTGATCGTCGGCATCGCCAATGAGCAGTCGATCGCCTGGGGG
>JBAVEE010000239.1:0-4472 GCA_049587575.1 Bradyrhizobium sp. | reverse complement strand
GCACTGACGACATAAAAACCCTCCCGAAAACGCCTCTGGCCCGCGACGAATGCCGCGGTCGCCTCTGATTTGACCGGGGTCATACCAGACTTTTTCGACGATGTCCTTGGATCAAAGTCGTAGGGGTTCGCGTCGGCCGCAAACGTTGCGAAGCGCGCGGTGGCATGCGAACATTGGCCGCCAACACGAAGATTTCGCACAAAAATAAGGCGCGTGCGCTGCGGGAGAACCAATGAACAAGCCGCTAACCGGCGTCACCAGACGCAAACTCCGTTCCAGCGAGTGGTTTAACAACCCGCATAACCCGGGAATGACCGCCCTCTACCTCGAGCGCTACCTCAATTACGGCCTGACCCGGCACGAGCTGCAGTCCGGCAAGCCGATTATAGGCATCGCGCAGACCGGCAATGATTTGTCGCCCTGCAACCGCCACCACCTGGAACTGGCGCATCGGGTCCGGGAGGGAATCCGCGCCGCCGGCGGGATCGCGATGGAATTTCCGATGCATCCGATCCAGGAAACCGGCAAGCGCCCGACCGCGGCGCTTGACCGCAATCTCGCCTACCTTGGGTTGGTCGAAATCCTGTTCGGCTACCCCCTCGACGGCGTGGTCCTGACCACGGGCTGCGACAAGACCACCCCCGCCTGCCTGATGGCGGCGGCAACGGTCAATCTGCCGGCGATCGTGCTGTCCGGCGGGCCCATGCTGAACGGCTGGCACAACGGCGAACGCACGGGTTCCGGAACCGTGGTCTGGAAGGCGCGCGAGCGGCTGGCCGCCGGCGAGATCGACTACGAGGAGTTCATGAATATCGTGGCGTCGTCGGCGCCCTCGGTCGGCCATTGCAACACCATGGGCACCGCCTCGACCATGAATTCGCTGGCTGAGGCGCTGGGCATGTCGCTGCCCGGCTGCGCCGCGATCCCCGCGCCCTACCGGGAACGCGGCCAGATTGCCTACGAGACCGGCAAGCGCATCGTCGGGATGGTCTGGGAAGATCTCAAGCCGTCCGACATCCTGACGCGAAAGGCTTTTGAGAACTGCATCGTCGTCAATTCGGCGATTGGCGGCTCGACCAACGCGCCGATCCATATCAACGCGCTGGCCCGCCATATCGGTGTGGAACTTTCGATCGACGATTGGCAGAAATTCGGTCACGCTATTCCACTTCTGGTGAATATGCAGCCGGCCGGCTTCTATCTCGGCGAGGAATTCCATCGCGCCGGCGGAGTGCCGGCCGTGGTGCGCGAATTGATGGCGGCCAAGCGCATCCATGAAGACGCCATGACCGTCAACGGGCGCACCATGGGCGACAATTGCCGCGAGGCGGTCAAGCCCGACGGCGATGTGATCTGGAGCTACGGCAAACCCCTTGTGAAGGATGCCGGTTTCCTGGTGCTGCGCGGCAACCTCTTCGATTCCGCGACCATGAAAACCAGCGTGATCTCCAAGGAGTTCCGCGACCGCTATCTGGTCAACCCCAAAGATCCGAACGCCTTCGAGGGACGCGCGATCGTGTTCGAGGGCCCGGAGGATTATCACGCGCGGATCGACGATTCCTCGCTGGAGATCGACGAACACTGCATTCTGTTCGTGCGCGGCACCGGCCCGATCGGCTATCCCGGCGGCGCCGAGGTCGTGAACATGCAGCCGCCGGCGGCGCTGATCAAACGCGGCATCCTGTCCCTGCCCTGCATCGGCGACGGCCGCCAATCCGGCACATCAGGCTCGCCGTCGATCCTCAACGCCACCCCTGAAGCCGCCGCCGACGGCGGCCTTGCCATCCTCAAGACCGGAGACAAGGTCCGTGTCGACCTCAACAAGGGCAGCGCCAACATCCTGATTTCCGACGACGAGCTGAAGAAGCGGCGCGCGGAACTGAAAGCCAAGGGCGGCTTCCCCTATCCGGCGAGCCAGACGCCATGGCAGGAACTCTATCGCTCAACCGTCGGCCAGCAGGCTACCGGCGCCTGCATGGAGTTCGCCACGCGCTATCAAGACATCGCCGGCCGGGTCGGCGTGGCGAGGGATAATCATTAATTGGTTTCGTCATTGCGAGCGAAGCGAAGCAATCCAGAACATCCCTCCGCGGAAGCAGTCTGGATTGCGTCGTCGCTCCGCTCCGCGCAATGACGAGGAAACAAGGAGATCGTTATGGGAGACCGCCTGAAGGGCAAACGCGCTTTCGTCACCGCCGGCGCCGCGGGCATCGGCCGCGCCTCGGCCATCGCTTTTGCGCGCGAGGGCGCATCCGTTTTCGCAACCGATATCGACTAAAAGGGCCTCGCGCTGCTCGCCAGGGAGGGCGTGTCTGAAGTTGCGCGGCTCGACGTGCGCGATACGTCGGCGGTCGCGGAAATGGCCAAACGCGTTGGCCCGATCGACATCCTGATGAACGCGGCCGGCTTCGTTCACAACGGCACCGTGCTCGATTGTTCCGACGAGGATTGGGATTTCTCGTTCGACCTCAACGTGAAGTCGATGCACCGGACGATCCGCGCCTTCCTGCCCGGCATGCTGGAAAAAGGCCACGGCTCGATCGTGAACATCTCGTCCGCCGCCGGCGTGTTCAAGGCCGCGCCCAACCGCTACGTCTACGGCGCGACCAAAGCCGCGGTGGCGGCGCTGACCCGCGCGGTCGCCGCCGATTTCATCACCAGGGGCATCCGCTGCAACTGCATCTGCCCCGGCACCATCGAGACGCCGTCGATGCTCAACCGCGCCGCGGCAGCAGGCCCCGGCGGGCGCGAGATGTTCGTGGCGCGACAACCGATGGGGCGGCTCGGCACCGCGGAAGAGATCGCCTCGCTCGCGCTCTATCTCGCCAGCGACGAAAGCGCGTTCACCACCGGCGTGGCCCATATCATCGACGGCGGCTGGACGCTCTAAGGTCATTCCGGGTCGCGCAAAAGCGCGAACCCGGAATTTCGAAATTCCCCGATGCGCAATTGCGCATCTGAGGTCTGGTCCTTCGGACCATCCCGGAATGACGAACCAGAGACTATTCTGAAAACAGATTGCAGGACCTTAGCCATGAACAAGATCGATCTGAACGGCCGCTGCGCCGTCGTCACCGGCGGCGCGCAGGGTTTTGGGCGCGCCATCACCGAACGCTTTGTCAGCTCCGGCGCAAGGGTTGCGATCTGGGATCATGATCAGCCATTCGCCGAGAAGACGGCGAAAGAAATTGGCGCAGGCGTCACTGCGTTCAAGGTCGACGTGTCCGATCTCGCCGCAGTCGAGAAGACGCGCGACGCGACGCTTGCGGCCTTCGGCAAGATCGACATTCTCGTCAACAATGCCGGAATCGCCGGCGTCAACAAGCCGGTGTGGGAGACCGACCTCGACGAATGGCGCAAGGTGCTGCGCATCAATCTCGACGGGCCCTTCATCTGCTGCAAGGCGGTCACGCCCGCGATGATCAGCCAGGGTTACGGTCGTATCGTCAACATCGCTTCCATCGCCGGCAAGGAGGGCAATCCCAACGCGGCGCATTATTCGGCCTCGAAGGCCGGCCTGATCGCGCTGACAAAATCGCTCGGCAAGGAGCTTGCGCAGCACGACATCCTGGTCAACGCGGTGACGCCGGCCGCCGCCCGCACCGCGATCTTCGACCAGATGACGAAAGCGCATATCGACTTCATGCTGTCGAAGATTCCGAAGGGACGCTTCGTGCTGGTGGAAGAACTCGCGGCGATGGTGGCGTGGCTGGCGTCGGAAGATTGCGCCTTCTCCACCGGCGCGGTGTTCGACATTTCCGGCGGGCGGGCGACGTATTAGGAGATGCGGCGCGAGCGTTCAGCCAAATCGTGCTAGCCATACCCACCCGTCGAACCAGTCAGGACTTCCGTGAATATCACCCTCTACGACCTCTCGGTCTGGGCGTTGCCGCTGGTCATCGCCATTACCTTTCACGAGGCCGCCCACGGTTTCGTCGCCCACCGCCTCGGCGACAACACGGCCTTTGACCTCGGCCGCGTCAGCTTCAACCCGCTGCGGCATATCGATCCGTTCGGCACCCTGATGCTGCCGGCCATGCTGCTGCTGGCGCACTCGCCGTTCCTGTTCGGCTACGCCAAGCCGGTGCCGGTCAACTTTCGCGCCCTGCGCAGTCCGCGGATCGATATGGTCTGGGTGGCGCTGGCCGGGCCCGCCACCAATATTGCGCTGGCCCTGCTCGCGGCGACGGCGTTTCATGTCGTGGACTACCTGCCGGCAAACGCCGCAGAGTGGCTGGCCGCCAACCTGAAAAACGCCGTGGCGATCAACGTCATCCTTGCGGTCTTCAACATGCTCCCGATCCCGCCGCTGGACGGCGGACGGGTTGCGGTCGGCTTGCTGCCGAGGGCGCTGGCTTACCCGCTTTCCCGCCTGGAGCCGTTCGGGATGCTGATCCTGATCGGAATACTGATCCTGCTTCCCCTCGCCGGTTCCCAGTTCGGTCTAAATCTTGATGTTATTTCGGCAATAC
>JBAVEE010000238.1:0-1770 GCA_049587575.1 Bradyrhizobium sp. | reverse complement strand
CGGCGCGGATCGCCAAGACGCTGAGTTTAAGGGTCGGCGAACAGGTGATCCTGATCGTCGCCAGCGGCACCGCGCGGATGGACAACAAGAAGGTCAAGGCGCGCTTCGGCGGCAAGCCGAAGATGCTTGGCCTCGACGAGGTCGCTGCCATCACCGGCCATGAAGTCGGCGGCGTCTGCCCGTTCGGCCTGAAGGCGCCACTGCCGGTTTACTGCGACGTTTCGCTGAAAGCGTTCGACGAGGTGGTGCCGGCGGCAGGTTCGATCCACAGCGCGGTCCGCATCGCGCCGGCGCGGATGGCCGAACTGGTCGACGCCGAATGGGTCGATGTGTGCTGAGGATCAGCCTATTGGAAGTCCCGTGCTCGCGGCACGCCCTGCTGGGGCGGACCCAGCTGCAGCGCGCCGGTATTTGCGCTTGCATGCGAATCGAATACCGCACGGCATGGCCCGCTGAGCTGCGGGGTATTTTGCTGCAGGCAGGCGACGATCCGATTGACGTCGGGAATCTGTGCACCGCAAAGCCGGAAAACGTCGGGCGTGCAGGCCATCTGCTGTTCCATGGTTCCCCGGTACTCCTGCGAAAAAGCCGGCGTTTGACAGACCATGCCCCAAAAGCAGGATATCGCAAAACTCAGGAAAATCCGGTGCGCTCGCATATCCGATCCTTCCCCGGGATTGACGCGCATGTTTGATCAGACAAACCGGTCCGCTCAGGGTTCAAAATGAATGAGGCCGGTGAAGGTTCGCGCCGAACAACAAAATGTGAAATCCGGCAGAAGCGCGATCGGCTGCAGGGCCGAAAGCGACTTTTTCCCGAGCGCCAATGTTATGCCGCCACAAACATTCGGAAAAACACTTTTGGAGGACGTCAGCGCTCAGGCAACCCGGCTGCGACGAACGCCCGCACGATCCGATCGGCCGCTGCGATATAGCCGGGGCTGGAATTCTTGCGGGGAATGGTCACGTTGTCGAGGTTCGAACCGGGCCGCAGCGCAAGCGCCTTGTCCATGGCGGATTTTGCCTCGTCCGGCCGGCCCAGATCGAGGTAGGCGGCGGACAGCAGCATGTAGCTGCGTCCCGACGCCGGCGTGATCGCGATCGAACTTTGCAGCCATGGCAGCGCGTCTTCGCTGTGACCCATCATCAGATAGGTCCACCCCGCGCCGAGCTTCCAGGTCCAGCGTGACACCTGCGGCGTGTCGAAACGGTCGGCCTGCTTGAACGTCGCCAGCGCGTCCTCGAAGCGTCCCAATTGAAGCTGGGCAAGACCGATGTGGTACAGCACCAGTCCGTCCCATGGATCGAAGTTCAGCGCTCTCGCGCAGGCCACCAGGCTTTCGGCGAATTCATTGGTCGCGTTGAGAAAGCGGCAATAGGCTTCCAGCACCGGGACAGAGCTTGGCGCTACCCGCAGCGCGCGCTCCAGGATTGACCTGGCATTATTCTGCGCCGCCACGCTGTCTTCCGTTGTGTACCATACCATCTGAACGCCGCGCATTTGAAGGGCGGCGAGCGAGACGGCGAGATCGACATTGTCGGGATCGCCGGTGAGCGCCTTTTCCAGCATCGACTGCGCCGTCGCAAAGCGCTCCCGCGTTGTTTGCATGATGGAGGCGGTGGCCTGCTCGATCACGACATGGGCACTGCCTGGTGGCAGACCGCCGCCCGTCGCGGCAGAACGAGCATTGGAAATGAGCATTGCGTTGATGCGGAGCGCCAGCGGGTGGCCGATGCCGGCGGCAAGCCGGGACTGCTGTGTCGGCAAACC
>JBAVEE010000237.1:0-6317 GCA_049587575.1 Bradyrhizobium sp. | reverse complement strand
GCTTCTTCAGGGCTGCCTTCAATTCCGGAACGGCTGTCAGATGTGCCGCCGCAAGCGAGGACAGCCCGAGGATATGCACGTCGTTCTCCACCGCCTGCCGCGCCGCTTCCTCGGCGGTCGCAAACAGGGGCCCGATATCGACGTCGAATCCGACATCGGCGAAGGCCGACGCGATCACCTTCTGGCCGCGGTCGTGGCCGTCCTGGCCGATCTTGGCCACCAGGATGCGCGGCCGGCGTCCTTCCGCCTCCTCGAACGCGTCGATCAGCGCCTGCACCTTTTCGACCCGGTTGGACATGGTGGACGCCTCCCGCTTGTAGACGCCGGTGATGGATTTGATTTCGGCGCGGTGCCGCCCGAACACCTTCTCCATCGCGTCGGAAATTTCACCGACGGTGGCCTTGGCGCGCGCGGCATCGATCGCCAGCGCCAGAAGGTTGCCATTGCCTTCGCCGGCCGAGCGCGTCAGTGCCGCCAGCGCATCGTCGACGTCCTTCTGGTTGCGCTCTTTCCTGAGACGCGCGAGCTTGTCGATCTGCAGGCGCCGCACGGTGGAATTTTCGACCTTCAGCACGTCGATCGGCGCCTCGTTGACCGGCTTGTACTTGTTGACCCCGATCACCGCCTGCTTGCCGGCGTCGATCCGCGCCTGGGTCTTGGCGGAAGCTTCCTCGATCCGCAGTTTCGGGACCCCGGCCTCGATCGCCTTCGCCATGCCGCCGAGCGCCTCGACCTCCTGGATATGGCCCCAGGCCTTCGCCGCGAGATCGCGGGTCAGCCGCTCGACATAATAGGAGCCGCCCCAGGGATCGATGATGCGGGTGGTGCCGCTTTCCTGTTGCAGGAAAAGTTGCGTGTTGCGCGCGATCCGCGCCGAGAAATCGGTCGGCAGCGCCAGCGCCTCGTCGAGCGCGTTGGTGTGCAGCGACTGGGTATGGCCTTGCGTCGCCGCCATCGCCTCGATGGTGGTGCGCATTACATTGTTGAAGACGTCCTGCGCGGTCAGCGACCAGCCGGAGGTCTGGCAATGCGTGCGCAGCGACAGCGAGCGCGGGTCCTTCGGGTTGAAGGGTGTCAGCAGCTTGGCCCACAACAGCCGCGCCGCGCGCATTTTCGCCACCTCCATGAAAAAATTCATGCCGGTCGCCCAGAAGAACGACAGCCTTGGCGCGAAGCGGTCGACGTCGAGGCCCGCCTTGAGCCCGGCGCGCAGATATTCCACGCCATCGGCCAGCGTGTAGGCGAGCTCGAGGTCCTGCGTCGCGCCGGCTTCCTGCATGTGATAGCCGGAGATCGAGATGGAGTTGTATTTCGGCATCTTCTGCGAGGTGTAGGCAAAGATGTCGGAGATGATCCGCATCGAGGGCGCCGGCGGATAGATGTAGGTGTTGCGCACCATGAACTCTTTCAGAATGTCGTTCTGAATGGTGCCCGAGAGTTTCTCCGGCGGCACGCCCTGTTCCCCGGCCGCCGCCACGAACAGCGCCAGGATCGGCAGCACCGCACCGTTCATGGTCATCGACACGCTCATCTGGTCGAGCGGGATGCCGGAGAACAGCGTGCGCATGTCGTAGATCGAATCGATCGCCACGCCGGCCATGCCGACATCGCCGGTGACGCGCGGATGATCGGAATCGTAGCCGCGGTGGGTGGCGAGATCGAACGCGACCGAAAGGCCCTTCTGGCCGGCGGCGAGGTTGCGGCGGTAGAACGCGTTGGAATCTTCCGCCGTCGAAAATCCCGCATATTGCCGGATGGTCCAGGGCTGGTTGACATACATGGTCGGGTAGGGGCCGCGCAGATAGGGCGCGATGCCGGGCCAGGTCTCGAGGAAATCGATGCCTTCGAGATCGCTCTCCGAGTAGCGCGGCTTTACGGGAATTCCCTCCGGCGTGAGCCATGGCTCGGCTCCGCCGGCCGGTTGCGCGCCGGCTGTCATTTCAAACGCGATATTCGCAAAGTCCGGGATGCGGGTCATTGCCTCACCATATCACAAACCAGTTCCAATGGTCTGCCCCACTCAATCATGGTCCGGATGCTGGTGGCTGACGATCCCGCCCAGCTTCTCCGGCCCGTAATTCTGCAGCGTGGTGTGGCTCGGCAGATTGGCGATCGCCACCACCCAGCCGAGCCGGGATTCGGCGCCGTATTGCGTCGTCGGCACCACCCGGTCCGGGCGGTCGAAGGTGCCGGTCATGATCTCGATCCGGGGACCGTCGATGCGGCGGAAGCTCAGCGGCGTGCCGCAATCGCTGCAGAAATCGCGCTCGGCGATCGAGGAGGAGCGGAACGCGGCGGGCTTGCCGCGGGTCCAGGTGAAATCGCTGTTTTCGATCTCGGCGAAGGAGGCGAACGGCGCGCCCGAGGCCTTCTGGCACATCCGGCAATGGCAGATGCTGACTTTCCCGGGCGCGGCCTTAAGCGCGAAGCGAATGGCGCCGCATTGGCAGCCACCGGTCAGGACGGGGTTCGCAGCCGGCGTCATGTTTTCTCCACCAGCGAATAGGCTTGCTGCAGCGTGGCCAGCACATCGCCACCGGCAAAGATGAAGTCGCTGACGCCGGCGGCGCGAAGCGCGGCTTCCTGCTCGCTTGCGCGCCCGGCCAGATAGATATGCTTGGCGCCGGCCGCTTGAAGGGCCTTGGCGGCGGCAGCGGCCTGCGTGCCATAGACCTTGTCGGACGAGCACAGGCAGGCCAGTGCCGCGCCGGATGCCTTGAACGCCTTGGCCAACGCCGCCGGATCGGCAAACCCGTCGGTGTCGACGGCCTCGATCCCGCCTACTTCAAAAAAACTCTTGGCAAAGGTCGCCCGCGCCGTGAAGTCGGCCGGCGTGCCGAGGTTGGCGAGGAAAACCTTCGGCCGCGTTCCCCTGGCTTTCAGGATTTCGTCCGACCGGTCGCGCAGGCGTTCGAACGGCACCGCCAGCCGGATCGGCGGCAACGCATCGAATTTGAATTTGGCCTCGCCGTAGGGGGCAAGCTCAACCGGTTTTGCATCGAGCACCGCCACCTGGGCCTCGTGGAGATTTGGAAACTCGCTGGCCCCGGTCAGCACTTCCTTGCGCCTTGCGATATTCGCTTCGCGCGCCGCCCGGGTTGCCGCGACCTGGCGCTGGATCAGGTTTTGCTCCAGCGCCGCGAACGCGCCGCCGGCCTTCTCGGTTTCCTGAAACAGTTGCCACGCGGCCTCGCATAGCGATTGGGTCAGGGCTTCGATGCCGCCGGAGCCGGCCGCGGGATCCGACACTTTGGCGAGATTGGATTCCTCGAGCAGCACCAGTTGCGTGTTGCGCGCGACCCGCCGCGCGAACGGATCGGGTAATCCCAGCGCCAGCGTGTGCGGCAGCACATTGAGGCTGCTGGCGCCGGCAAGGCCAGCGGAAAACGTCGCCATGGTGGCGCGCAGCATATTCACGTAAGGATCGCGCTGCGTCAGCATTCGCCATGCGGTATCGGCGGCAATGAACAACGGCTTCGGTTCAAGGCCGCATGCCTGTTCGATGCGAGTCCATAACATGCGCAGCGCGCGAAATTTCGTCATGGTCAGGAACTGGTCGGCATCGGCGGCAAGCCGGGCATAGACCATGTTCCGCGCTTGCTCCAACGGAATACCGGCGCCCTCGATCGCGCGCAGATAGGCGACGCCGCAGGCCAGCACGAACGCCAGTTCCTGGGCTTCCGATCCGCAGGCGTCATGGATCACCCGTCCGTCGGCCGCCGCAAACGGGCCTTTAAACCCCATCGCGGCGAGGCCTTTGACGGCGCTTGTAACCGCCGGAGCGATCTCGGACCAGGTATAGGGACTGGACCCCCAGACCGCGCAGGCCCCGATCGGATCGAGGCCGAAGCGGATATCGCAGGCCGCGGGATTGATGCCCTTGCGCTGCACATATTCGGCGAGATGGATAGCCGCCATCCGCGACTGCGGGCCGACCTGAAGCTCGATGGCAATGCCGGCGTCGATCAAGACGCCGTCCAGAGCCTCCTCGATCGCTGCGGCGCTTGGATCCATCCCAAAGCCGTAGGCGCCATTGGCGCCGGCGAATACCAGCGTCAGCCCGGTGGCGCCGTTCTCGAGGTCGTGGAGCGCCTGTGCGTTTGCCGCTGCCGCATCGGGATGATCGATGCGCTGCATGACCTGCCAGGGCGCGGCCGCAGGCCGGCCGGCGATCGGGGTGGCATCGCGGGCGCGCTGGTAGATCGGTTCGATCCGCAATCCGTCGCGGGTCTTGCCGACCAGCTTCTCAAACGGCGCCCCCTTCAGCACGCCGTCGACCAGCTTGCGCCAGTCGTCGTAGGTCGCGGGCGCGAAATCCGCGGCGAGGGGCAGGTCGTCGGTCTCAGAGGTCATTCGGCAGATCGCTCCCGGGCGGCGTTATTCCACGCCGAAATTGCCACGGGCGGACCGCCAAGCCAAACGGTTGTTTTTGGCTTGAACGCCATGGTGAACGGCCTTGTGCCTCTCGGGAACGGGTCGCAGGAAATTTCACTCCCGATCTGCTCAAACGAGGTCGGGCAATCGCTCGATTCCTTCGGTCGAGAGCTGTGCCAGCGCCGATCTGACGCTGCGTCCCGCGACCACACTGTCCGGCGCGATTTCCAGGAGCGGCACCAGCACGAAGGCACGTTCGAACAGACGGGGATGTGGCAGCGTCAGCTCCGGCTTTTGAATGGAAACATCGTCATAGGCGATCAAATCGAGATCGAGCGTGCGCGGTCCCCAGCGTCTTTCGCTGGCGCGGTCGCGGCCGAATTTGTTCTCGATCTTGTGCAGCGTGAACAGCAGCGCATGGGGATCAAGGCTGGTGTCGATTTCGATGCAGGCATTGATGAAGCGGGCCTGCTGCTCGTCGCCCCAGGGCGGCGTGGCATAGTCGGACGACCGCGCCAGAAGGGCTGCCTGCGTCATGCCGCAGATATTGGCGATCGCCTTCCGGAAGGTCGCGCGGACATCGCCGACATTGCCGCCAAGCGCGATCAGGACGCTAGCCATGCTGCGAGGAATGCCGAATGCGGGTAAGGATCACCCCGACATCGTGGAAGATCGCGGCGATCGGCGCGTGCGGCTTGTGAACGGTGACCTTGACGGCGCTGATCTTCGGAAACGCCACCAGGATGGCGTCGGCGACGGCGCCGGCGGCACGCTCCAGTAATTTGTAGTTGGCATTCTTGAAGGCCGCGGTCGCGGTCGCGACCACATTGGAATAGGAAACGGTATCGGCCAGGCGATCGGTGCGCGAGGATTCCGACAGATCGGCGGAGAGTTCGAGATCGATGACGAAACGCTGCCCGACCTCGGTCTCATGGTCCATGACGCCATGGCGGGCATGGATAACAATTCCGGTGATGAAGATCGTACCGCTCATGCCTGGTCCCAAATCGCCGCGGCCACACCCAAGGCCTGCACGGTTTCGGACACGTCGTGCGTCCGGATGATCCGCGCGCCGGCTTTTGCTGCTATCAGATGCGCGGCGATCGAGCCGCCCAGCCGTTGATCCGGCTCGGACGGCGACACCGAATCGATGAAGCGCTTGCGCGATGCGCCGACCAGGAGCGGCAGGCCGAATGTGCCGAGTTGATCCAGCCGGGCCAGCACCGTGATGCTCTGCTCGGGCGTCTTGCCGAAGCCGATGCCGGGGTCGAGCACGATGTTTTCAGGCGAAATGCCGGCCTTCGCGGCCAACTCGAGCGAGCGCGCAAAGAAGGCGGCGATATCCTTCATGATGTCGATGCCGGCATCGGCGCGGTCGCGGTTGTGCATGATGACGACCGGGCAGTGGCGCGCGGCCAGCAGCCGGGCCATGTCGGGATCGCGCTGCAGGCCCCAGACGTCATTGGCGATCGCCGCCCCCGCATCGAGCGCCCAGGCGACGACGGCCGATTTCATGCTGTCGATGGAGACGGGAATGCCGAGGGAAACGACGGCGGCCATAACCGGCTGCAAACGCTTCAGCTCTTCGCCGGCAGAGACCGGTTCGGAGCCATAGGGCCGGGTGGATTCGGCGCCGATGTCGATGATGTCGGCGCCGTCGGCGATCATGCGCCTGGCCTGCGCCAGCGCGCGTTCCGGGGCAATGAACTGTCCGCCGTCCGAAAATGAATCCGGCGTGATATTGAGGACCCCCATCACGGCCGGATAGGGCCTGGATAGGAGCGCCGGCCAGGTCGGACGATCGGCCGAGGCGGCCGCGGTTCTGGACGAGGTCGCGATCATGCGGTCGCTTTGCGCGGTCCCCGCATCGGAGTCAAGACGCGAGGCGGGCTCCGGGCGGGCCGGTCGAACTGACTTTGTCAGGCCTTGAGAGCTGACCCTGG
>JBAVEE010000236.1:0-2634 GCA_049587575.1 Bradyrhizobium sp. | reverse complement strand
CGCACCGTCTGCTCGATCTGCTCCATGAGACGGGCGGTCTCCTCGATCCGCGTGCCCGGCTGGGCGCGCACATGCATCAGGATCTGGCCGGAATCCACGGCCGGGAAGAAGTTCGAGCCCAGAAACGGCGCCAGACCGAACGACAGCACGACGCAGGCGAGGAACCCGACCATGAAGGTCTTCGGACGGCCCAGCGCCATCGTCAGCAGCGAGCGGTACCGCTCGCGGAATCGCTCGAACCGCGCCTCGAAACCCTGTTGGAAGCGCAACACCGGATTGCGTGACCGCGGCGCCGGCTCGCCGTGCCCATGCCCGCCATGGCCCTCGGCGCCGTGGTGGCCACGCATGAGATAGTTGGCCATGGTCGGAACCAGGGTGCGCGACAGGATGAACGAGCCGATCAGCGCAAACACGACGGCTTCGGCCAGAGGCCGGAACAGATATCCCGCGACGCCGCCGAGCTGGAACATCGGCACGAACACGATGCACAGGCAAAGCAGGGTCACGAAAGCAGGGATGACGATCTGCTGCGCGCCATCTAGGATCGCCGGTTCGATGTCCTTGCCCTGTTCCAGGTGATAATTGACGTTTTCAATGGTGACCGTTCCGTCATCGACCAGGATGCCGACCGCAAGCGCGAGGCCGCCCAGCGTCATGACGTTGATGGTCTCGCCGAGAAGGGACAGCGCGGTCAACGCGAACAGAACGGCGAGCGGAATTTCAGTGAGGATAATGACGGTCGAGCGCCAGCTGCCGAGAAACAGCAGGATCATCACGCCGACCAGCGCCGCGGCCAGCACGGCCTCGCGGATGACGCCGAAGACCGCGGCTTTGACAAAGACCGACTGATCGCCCACGGCGTGCAGGTTGAGGCTTGCCGGCAGACTTTCCTGGACGCGCGGCAGCAGCGACTTGATGCCGTCGATGATATCGAGCGTCGACGACGATCCCGTCTTGAGGATGGTCATCAGCACCGCGCGCGCGCCATTGACCCGGACTATGTTGGTCTGCGGCGGCGAGCCCTGATGGACGAAGGCAACGTCGTGCACGTAGATAACCGAGTCGTCGATTTTCTTCACCGGCAGGTCGTTGATCTTGTCGAGCAGGAGCGGGCTGGCGTTGAGGGACACGTTCCAGTCGAACTTGCCGATCTTCTGGTCGCCGGCCGGCAGAATCAGGTTCTGTGCCGAAACGGCGTTGACGACGTCCTCGGCCGAGACCCCATGCGACTGCATCGCCTGCTGGTCGAGATCGACCTGCACCTGCAGGATCTTGCCGCCATAGGGCGACGGCACCGCCGCGCCCTGGACGGTGGCGAGCTGCGGCCGGATGAAATTCTGCCCGAGATCGAACAGCTTCATCTGGGGCAGCGACTTGCTCGACAGCGCAAGCTGGAGGATCGGCACGCTCGATGCATTGTAGCTCAGCACGTAGGGCGGCGTGATGCCTGGCGGCAGCAGCTTCAGCACGGTCTGCGACGCCGCCGTCACCTGCGCCATGGCCGCGGCAATATCGACTTCCTTCTGGAAGAAGATCTTGACCACGCCATAGCCGCTCAGCGACTGCGACTCGATATGCTCGATGTCGCCGACCTGGGCGCTCAGGGTGCGTTCATAATAGTAGATCACGCGTCCCGACATGTCGTTCGGCAACAGGCCGTTATAGGTCCAGACGACACTGATCACCGGAATATTGATGTTCGGAAAGATATCGGTCGGAGTGAACAGCGCCGCGCGTATGCCGAAAAGCGCGATCAGCAGCGATAGAACCACAAAACTGTACGGGCGCCGGAGCGCAATCTGGACGATCCACACGCCGCTATACTCCTAAGGACACATGGCTGCCGGCGTGCGGCAACCTTCGGGGACGAATGCACATCGCCATCCCGGCGATGCGGCCCTGCCCGTCAAGTCTCGACCGCTCGGTTCGGTGTACCGCAGCAAAACGTTTCATGAGATGATCCATTTCAGTGCCTCGGTCTGGCCATGTGGCGGTGAAGGACGCTGAAAACAGTTGGAACGAAGAAAAGCGTGGCGATGGTCGCGACGGTGAGACCGCCGATCACGGCGCGGCCGAGCGGCGCATTCTGCTCTCCGCCCTCACCCATGGCCAGCGCCATCGGCACCATGCCGATGATCATGGCGAGCGCCGTCATGAGCACCGGGCGGAAGCGGGTGAAGCCGGCCTCCAGGGCGGCGGCGGTGGAGTCGAGACCGTTCTCGAGGCCTTCGCGGGCGAAGCTGATGAGCAGGATGCTGTTGGCGGTGGCGATGCCCATGCACATGATGGCGCCGGTGAGGGCCGGCACCGACAGCGTGGTGCCAGTCGTGAACAGCATCCAGATGATGCCGGCCAGCGCGCCCGGAAGCGCTGTGATGATGATGAACGGATCGAGCCAGGACTGGAAGTTGACGACGATCACCAGATAGATCAGCACGACGGCCCCGGCCAAGCCGAAATAGAGCTGGCTGTAGGCGTTCTTCATGGTCTGAACCTGGCCGCGCACCGCGACATAGGAGCCGCGCGGCAGATCCTTCTTGGTCTCGGCCAGAATCTTGGAAATATCGCCGGAGATGGCGCCGAGGTCGCGCCCCTGGGTGTCGCCGAAGATGTCGATCACCGGCTGCACGTTGT
>JBAVEE010000235.1:0-2655 GCA_049587575.1 Bradyrhizobium sp. | reverse complement strand
CGCGAGGCGCTCGAAATCCTCCGCCGCGCCAGTCCCTTCCCGGCCTTTCCGGCTGCCAAGCCGGGCCCGCAGGATGTCTACATCGCGCCAGTGAATTTCGCGCGTTAGCCAACTTGAAGTGCCGGATGAGGCGACGCGGGGTCCAAGCGGACCTTATGACGACGACCGAATAGGCCCCCCGCTTCCATCACCCCAACTGATTTGGCCGGACAGGTTGTTCGCGAATTTGCTGTCCAGCCCCTTCTGAAAAAATATTTCGCTTCGCCGTTTGGTGGAAACGGTTTTATCGATTGGTCATCCCGTCCTACAAGAGGGACGTATCATGATCGTCACAGACGTTGGTGCGGGATGCGGTGGACGCTTGGGCGACGCAGGACGACCGGCGCTTTTGCGGACGGCGAAGTGATCCGTTGAAATAAGCGGAGACGTTTACCGAAAGGATTTGGCGGCTGCTTTAATATTGAAGCATAGTTCCGGCTGACGAACCTCCTTCGAGACCGGGGATGCTTTTGGAAGCAAGGATCTGAAAAGATGCTTTGCCAAAAGAACGGACCCGACGGCCACGCCAACGCCTCCAACGAGGTCGATGATATAATGCGCGCCGATCACAGGCGTTGCCGCGATCATCCACGAATTAATGCCAATCGTTGCCCACCGGAAGCCTCGGACCGGCCACACCGCCCAAACATAAAGAGCCGCCGATGCCGTATGGAAGCTTGGAAACGAGACGATACCCGCCAACCGGAACAGCTCAAGGTGGCGCAGCGATCCATCGCGTAATGCCACAATATCGCGGAGCTGTGCCGTATAATTCGCTGAATCAATCAGCGGGAATCTCTCTGTTGGTGACAGGCTCAGGCCGTAATACGTTCCGATCGCCGGAACGAAGACTGAAACGACGATCGTCACGACGAGTGCAAGATTCAACGCAAGTACAAATTGCTGCAGCCTGATCAACCTCAAGGTCATCGTCAAAATGATCGGGATACCGAGCAACGGCCATTTGATGAATCCATAGCCAATACTCAGGTATTTCGCCAGCCAACTGTGATCGTTAACAAAAGCCGCAATCGGCTGAGGATCTAAGCCAATGGCGCGGTCAATCAGCAACAATGTGTGATCCTGCAGTGGCCAGTTCATCGCGTTAGCGACATAGCTGAGAGGCCCCACAATCGCGGTGACCACAATGACCTGAGCGGTAGTGCCAAACCAGAAAACGAGCTTGGGATCCGCAACTTGCGGCTTTACGAGTGCGGAACCATAGGCGATCAGAGCCAAGAAAAGGCCAAGCGCGATGGCCACGCCGAAGCCGATTGGTTCAACCGAAAAGTCTGTGCAGGCGATCGTGCAGAAAAGCACGGCGCCCAGCAAGGCGACGGGCAGCCAATTCAGGTTCAATGTTCGCCAGGCAAAGCTGGCCTCATCACTGTTCATATTTAACCGCAGGTTGTGGTTGCCTTTGGTGGGCAACTATTGTCGGCATTTACTAACGTTTAATAAAGACGCTGCGATCGATTGTGCGACGCTTGCGGATCTGAGTTAAAATACGTGACGGACTTCCCAGCAATTGCGCAGATCTGCCCTTTCGCGATCGTCACGAACGTTGGGTGCGGGATGCGGTGGACGCGGCAGCGGCGCAAGACGAGTCCTTCCTTGCGCGGCGAAATCGACTGCTTCGCAAAAGCCTGTCATCGGCGCGCATTCGCGCGACCCGTTGGCCCGCAATGTCGGCGGAGTTACTCTGACAATTGCCGGGTGATGATGGGGCCGGCGTTCGCCGGGATGATGCCGAACAGCCGAATGGGGTTGGACGCCCCTTGCGAAATTAGCTAGTAATTTGCCCGCCGTCGACGCGTATCGGGGACCGGAAATGACCTATTGCTGCGGAGTGCTGGTGCGGGACGGGCTGGTCATGATCGCCGACACCCGCACCAATGCCGGGCTCGACAATGTCTCGACCTTTCGCAAACTCCACATCTTTTCAAAGCCGGGCGAACGCGTCATGGCGATCGCGAGCGCGGGGAATCTGGCGATAAGCCAGTCGGTGCTGTCGACGCTGACCGAAGGCCTGGAAGACGCCCACACCGGCGAGCTCGAAACGCTATTGAATGCGCCGACCATGTTCCAGGCCGCCCAGCGCATCGGCAAGGCGATCCGCGCCGTGCACGCCACCGAAGGCACCGCGCTGCAGTCCGAGGATATCAATTTCGACGTCTCGTTCCTGTTCGGCGGCCAGATCAGGGGGTCGCGGATGCGGCTGTTCATGGTCTATCCGGCCGGCAATTTCATCGAATGCACCACCGACACCCCTTACCTGCAGATCGGCGAGCACAAATACGGCAAGCCGGTGCTCGACCGCGCGATGCATTACGACGTCGAACTCTATGAGGCGCTGAAGACTGGCCTGATCTCGATGGATTCGACCATGCGCTCCAACCTCGGCGTCGGCCTGCCGATCGACCTGGTGGTGATGAAGCGCGATGCGCTGAAATCGGATCTGACCTACCGCATCGACGCGACGGAGCCGTATTTCCACGACCTGCGCGAACGCTGGTCGGAGGCGCTGCGCGCCGCCCACAAGGCGATCCCGCTGCCGCCGTACAAGTAGCGCAGGTAGCGCGGATGGAGGGCAAGCGTAATCCGTGACCGCTGCCC
>JBAVEE010000234.1:0-7228 GCA_049587575.1 Bradyrhizobium sp. | reverse complement strand
CCGAAATCCGGCGGATTCAAATGGCGGGCGATGAAGCCGAGCGCTTCGAGCGATTGCAGCAAGGGCGGCAGCACGGCCACGACGTCGTCCACCACGGCCTCGCTCATCTGCGATTATTCCATGCTTCGCTCGAAACCGTCCTAATGCAGCCGTGGCGCCTTGAGCAGCCGCGCACGGTCGGTCGAGGCCAGCACCACGTCGAAGGTGACGCCCTCATGGTAGACCGTGAGCGGCACATCCACGCCGGCAGGTCCGAGCGCCCAGAGCTTTCGGTAGAATCCGGCTTGACTTGAGATTTTTTCGCCGTTGACGGCCAGGATGACGTCGCCGGCCTTGAGTTCGGCGCTCGCCGCCGGGCCTTTCGCGGAGACACCGACCACGACGACCCTGTTGTCGATCTCGGTTGAATACATCCCTAGCCAGGGCCGCGCCGGCTTGTTGACGCGGCCGAATTTCCGCAAATCGTCGAGCACCGGCTTGAGCAGATCAATCGGCACGACCATGTTGACATGCTCGGCCTTGCCTTCGCGCTCGCGCTCAAGCTGGAGCGAGCCGATACCGATCAGTTCGCCGCGGTTGGAAATCAGCCCGGTGCCGCCCCAATTGGGATGGGCGGGAGAGGTGAAGATGGCCTCGTCGAGCAAATACTCCCAATACCCGGCAAATTCCTGCTTGGCGGCGATGTGGCTCGCGACCGACCGCGAGCGCCCGCCGGCGCCGCCCATCACCACGCGGTCGCCGATCTCGGTTGCGGCGGAAGAGCCGAGCGGCAAGGGATCGAGATCGATGCGGCCAAGGGCCTGCACCAGGCCGAAGCCGGTCACCGGATCAAAGCCGAGCGCGTGGCCCTGCACCACGCGTCCATCGCCGATATGCAGCCAGACCGCTTCAGCCTCGGTGATCAGATAGCCGATCGTCAGCACCAGACCGTCATCGATCACGACGCCGTTGCCGGCGCGCTCGGTTCCCAGCGTATCGGCGCTGAAGGCGTCGGCGGGAACGATCGAATGCAGGCCGACCACCGATGAAAGCACATGATCGAGATCGAAACTGTAGTCGCCTGCGCGGGGCTGATTCGCCGGCGGTACCTTCCATTCAGTCAAAGCCGGCATGGAGAATCTCCTGGCCAATCGGCGAGAGGGTGCTCCGCAAATTTTCCGCGGACAGGGCCCACGAAGCCCCCGTTGATATTATGTCGCAAATGGCGGTCTTGAAAGTCTGTCGTCAGGTGATTTCCAGCGCGGCCCGCGCGCGTTTGTCATATTATCGGACCGATCTGGAATGAGGCCGATGCCATGGACGACCCGTTCGATCTGCAGCGTTTTGTTGACGCGCAAGCGCCGGTCTATCCGCGCGTGCTCGCGGAACTTCGCCACGGCCGGAAGCAAAGTCACTGGATGTGGTTCATTTTCCCCCAGCTTGCAGGCCTCGGCCGCAGCCCGATGGCCCGGCGTTTTGCGATAAGTTCCCGCGAGGAGGCGGCAGCCTATCTAGGGCACGGCATTCTGGGACCCCGGCTCAGGGAGTGCACGGCGCTGGTGAACGCCGTCGAGGGGCGAACCATTCTGCAAATACTTGGAAGTCCCGACGATCTCAAGTTTGGTTCGTCGATGACGTTGTTCGCGGCGGTATCTGCCGAGCCGGAATTCGCCGCGGCGATCGCGAAATTCTACGGCGGCGCGCCGGACCGAAAGACGCTGGAGCTGCTTGAGCGCTAATCCGATACGCGGCCCGCTCGCTGAAATTCGCGATCCGGCAAACGGAAGTCGGCCGCAATCTTACTTGCCTCACGACGACACAAAACCGATTGCCGGACCTACGGATCGAGCTCCGTATCCCAGTATAAATAATCGAGCCAGCTTTGGTGCAGATAATTCGGCGGGAACAGCCGGCCGTTGCGATGCAATTGATGCACCGTCGGCGCGAACGGGGTTTGCCTCGGAAACATCCGCGCCTGCTGCGGCGTCAGGTTTCCCTTGCGCAGGTTGCACGGCGAACATGCGGCGACCACGTTCTCCCACGTGGTCTGGCCGCCCTTGCTGCGCGGGATGATGTGATCGAAGGTGAGATCGTCGCCGGCCGAGCAGTACTGGCAGGCAAAGCGGTCGCGCAGGAACACGTTGAACCGGGTAAAGGCGGGGTGCGTCGTCGGCTTGACGAAGGATTTCAGCGACACCACGCTCGGCAATTGAATTTCGAACGAGGGGCTGCGTACGGCGCGGTCGTAGTGCTCGACGATATTGACGCGATCGAGAAACACCGCCTTGATCGCGTCCTGCCACGACCAGAGAGACAGCGGGTAATAACTCAGCGGCCGGAAGTCCGCGTTCAGCACCAGCACCGGCCAACCGCCTTGCGAGACATGTGCGTTCAAACTAACGCTCCTGGCCCCCATATGGCTGCGAAGCAGCATGAGTTGACATACTACATGCAGCGTGACGGGATTGTGAAGAGCGTTGGCGGCCTTATCCGCCCCGGCGCCGGCCCGGAGAGGCGATTGCAGGAGCGGCATTAACACCGCTAAACGAGGCGGTCGGCCGCTTTTGGCCGCACCACGGGCACGGCAAAATGAGCATCAAGTCCCCCTATCTCGAGGCGCCGCGCCGGCTGAGGGCATTCGTTCGCGCCCATGAAACCAGCCTGGTGGTGCTCGCGGCGCTGGTCGGAACGTCAGGCGGATTGGTGGTGGCGGCCATGGGCGCCGCGGTCGAAGCGCTCCATGTGGCGCTGTTCCACCTCGACGCGGGGGATCGTCTTTCGAGCCAGTTCAGCATTGAGCCGCTGCGCGCCCTGCTGGTTCCGAGCCTCGGAGGGTTTTTGCTGGGGTTGGCATTTCTGTGGCTCGCGCGCTGGCGGCCGGAGCGTGAAATCGATCCGATCGAGGCTAATGCCCTGCATGGCGGACGGATGTCGTTTCGCGGCAGCCTGATCGTTGCGTTGCAGACGATTTGGTCCAGCGGCGCCGGCGCCTCGGTCGGACTTGAAGCAGGATTCACCCAGCTTTCGAGCGGCCTTGCCGCCTCGTTGGGCCGCGGATTTCACCTGCGCCGCGCCGATCAGCGCCTGATGGTCGGCTGCGGTGCCGCAGCCGCGATCGCGGGCGCGTTCGGGGCGCCGCTGGCCGGCGCTTTCTATGCCTTTGAACTCATCATCGGCGGCTATACGCCTGCCAGCCTGACGCCGGTGGGTGTTGCCGCGGTGGTCGGCTACTTCGTCGCGCACGCATTTAAGGTGCTGTCGCTTGGCGTCAGCGTCGGGCCGGTCGGCGACGTGCTCGGGCGCGACCTTGCTATCGCGGCATTGCTCGGGATGTTCGCGGCGCTGTTCGGCATCGGAATTATGCGCGGCGTCGCGCTCTCCGAGACGCTGTTGTCAAAGATCGGACTCTGGCCGCCGCTGCGCCCGGCGCTGGGCGGTCTTGCGGTGGGGCTGCTCGCCTTGCTGACGCCGGAAGTGATGTCGTCGGGACACGGCGCCCTGCATTTTGCCGGGATCGTTTCAATGCCGTTGGGATTCGTTGCGGCGGTGTTCGTCCTGAAGACGCTCGCGTCCGTGATATCGCTTGGAACCGGTTTTCGCGGCGGCTTGTTTTTCGCCACGCTTTTTCTGGGCGCGCTCGGTGGCCGCCTGTTCGCTGCCGGCTTTGACATGATCTGGCCGGGTCTCGGCCTCGATCCGAACCTCTATGCGATCGTCGGCATGAGCGCGCTGTCCGCGTCCGTGATCGGCGGCCCGCTGACGATGTCGTTCATCGCGCTGGAATCGACCGGCAACCTTTGGCTGACCACGGCCGTTCTGGTCGCGGTGATCATCTCGACCCAGATCACCCGCGAATTGTTCGGTTACTCGTTCGCGACCTGGCGCCTGCATCTGCGCGGCGAGACCATCCGCAGCGCCGCCGATGTGGGCTGGATCCGCGATCTCACGGTGCGGCGCATGATGCGGCCGGACATGGCCACCGTGAACGTCGAAACGCCGATTGCGGAATTCCGCGGCAGATTTCCGCCGGGGTCGAAGACCCAGGTGGTCGCGGTCGACGATGCGGGTCACTATGCAGGCCTGGTGCTGGTGGCGGACGCCCATGCGCCGGATATCGATACGACGAAAAGTCTTCGTGGCATTCTTCGCCACCAGCGGGCCATGCTGCATCCCGGCATGAACATCCAGGAAGCCATCGCCGCATTTGACGCCGCGGAAGCCGAATCGCTGGCTGTGGTCGAAGGCGGCGACCAACTCCGGCCGATCGGCGTTCTGACCGAGGCCCACGCGATGCGGCGCTACGCGGAAGAATCCGAACGACGGCGGCGCGACGTTGTCGGCGATGTCTGATCGGTGTATCCGCAGGTTTCGGAGGTGCCCATGCGCAGATGGCTGATGGCGGTGGTCGTTGCCATGCTGGGTCTCGGCTGGATCGCCATTGTTGCGGCGGCGCAGGTCTATCCGGCCCGCCCGATTACCATGATCGTGCCGTTTCCCGCAGGCGGTGCAACCGATACGCTTGCGCGATATCTGGCCGAGCAGATGCGCGGAATTCTCGGGCAGCCCGTCATCATCGAGAACGTTGGGGGCGCCGCCGGCAGTATCGGGGTCGGCCGCGCTGTTCGTTCGGCCGCCGATGGCTACACGCTCAGCATCGGCACTTCGACCACCCATATGCTCACCGGCGGCCTTTATACGCTCCCGTTCGACCTGTTGAAGGATCTCGATCCGGTCATCGAAATCGGCAGCGAGCCGCTTTTGATCGCCGGCCGGAACAGCCTGCCGGCGGACGATCTCAGGGGATTGATTGCCTATCTCAAGGCCAATCCCGACAAGGCATCGGTAGGGATCGCCGGCGTCGGCGCGACCGGCCATCTCGCCGGGATCTCGTTTCAGAAGGAGACCGGAACGAAATTCCAATTCGTGCCCTATCGCGGCAATGCGCCGGCCATGCAGGATCTCCTGGCGGGACAGATCGATTTCATGATCGAGCCGGCGTCGAATTTCAAATCGCTGATCGGCACCGGCAGTATCAGGCCTTATGCCGTCACCGGCAGAACGCGGCTGCCTTCGTCACCCGATATTCCGACGGCGGACGAGGCGGGGCTACCGGGATTCGTTGCCTCGCTCTGGTACGGATTGTGGGTGCCGAAGGGTACGCCGAGGGAGATCGTGGAAAAGCTCAACACCACCATCAGGCAGGTGCTCGCCGATCCCTCGGTCGAGAGGCGTTTTGCGGACCTCGGTATTCAGATATCGCCGCGCGACCGGCAATCGCCGGAAGCCTTGCGGGCTTTTCAGAAAGCCGAGATGGAACGGTGGTGGCCGATCATCAAGGCGTCGAACCTCAGGGCGCAGTGAAGGATCTGGTCGCTTCGCAGCGGCGCCGAGTGTGGCGGTTCGTGGCGAACGACCTTTGTCCGGCTAGCTCTCGATAGCCTCCGCTGCGATGATCCGCTGGCGAAGCGCCAGGCGTACAAGTTCGATGTCGGACACGACGCCGAGTTTGGCGCGGATGAGATAGCGGGTATTGGCCGCGGTTTTGACGCTGATATGCAGCGTCTCAGCGATGTCATCCACGGACTTCTCCGCCAGCAACATGCGCAGGATTTCGAATTCCCGTGGGCTCAGCGCGTCGACGGCCGAAGGTTCGTCGGCGAGGCGGTTCAAGGCGAGTTCGTGGTCGATGTCGGGGCTGAGCGCGATGCGCCCGGCCATGACCTCGGCGATCGCGTGCAGCAGTGTGTCCGGCGGGTTGCTTTTCGTGACAAAGCCGCGGGCGCCCGCCTTGATCGCCTGGACCGCATAAGCGGCGCTCTGGTGCATTGTGAATACGAGGATACGTGCGGAACGGTCCCATTGCCGGATCCGCCGGATCGCCTCGACCCCGCCAATTCCCGGCATCGATACGTCCATGATCACAAGGTCGGGCCTGACCTCCTTGTAGACACGATAGGCCTCGGCCCCGTTGCCAGCCTCAGCGACGACTTGAAGGCGATCCTGCTTATGCAACAGCGAGCGATAGCCCTCGCGCACGATAGCATGGTCGTCCACCAGCATCACACGTGTAAGGCTGCTGGCATTGGGCATGCTCAAGGTTCCGACCCCATATTGGGAATGGTCGCGACAAGCCACGCGCCGCCTGCCGCGCGCCGCTCGAAATGCAGCGTCCCGCCGAGGGAAACGACCCGCTCCTGCATGCCGAGAAGTCCCATGCCGGCTTTTGGCGGCAGGCTGATGCCGGTCGCCTCGCCGTCGTCTTCGACGCTCAGGACGATGTCGGCGGGTCCCGCCTCGAGACACAGTCGCACGCGCCGGGCCTGAGCGTGCTTCGCGGCATTGGTGATCGCCTCCTGCGCGATGCGATAAAGACTGGCGCAGACGCTTGGCGGCAAATCGTCGACGTTGCCGGTGATGGCAATTTCGAATCGGGTGCGACCCTTCTCAAAGCCATTCCAGCTTGCCACGAGGCTTTCGAGGCTGAGCGTCAGGCCCAGTTCCTCGATCTCGGGCGGGCGCAGGCGCACGAGCGCGCCGCGCAGGGTTTCCATCATGCCCGCGGTCGTGCGCGAAATTCCCCGGCATTCTTCGAACAGCGGCGGACATTCGTGCTCCGCCGTCTGGGCGGCGGCGGCGGCCTGTGCTGCGATGGCGGTGAGCGATTGACCGAATTCGTCGTGCAACTCGCGAGCAAGATGGCGCCGCTCCTCGTCCTGCACGGCTATGAGCTTTCGCGTCAACGCGTTGCGTTCGGCGAGGGCGGCCTGCAGCTTTTGCGCAAGCGTGTTGAAGACGTCGGAAATCGCCGAGAGTTCCGCAAGATCGAAACTGGGCAGGCGTGCTGAAAGATCGTTTGCCGCAAGCTGCTTTAGCCCGGCGTGAATGACGTGCGTCGGCCGCAGGGCGCGCCCGAGCGCGGCATAGACCGCGAGGCAAAGCCCCGCCAGGGCGAAAGCCATGATGGAGAGAAGGCGGCTCGCCTCGTGCCAGCTCTGGCCTATTTGTGTGGCGGGGTCGACGGTCGCGACCGCGACGCCCTGAGGCCTGCCCTCAACGAGGAGCGGCATCGAGATCGGTTCGCCGGGATGAAAGATGGCGCGATAGAGCGCGGCGAAACTCGCAGGCGCGGCAATTTCGTCGGCGAGCGCACCGCTGCAGATACCCTGGCGAAAATCTCCCGCATTATCCCGATAGGCGACACAGAGACCCGGCTCCATCAAAGGCGCCGCGACCCGCTGCAAATCCGGAG
>JBAVEE010000233.1:0-5876 GCA_049587575.1 Bradyrhizobium sp. | reverse complement strand
GCGCACGCGTGTAGGGATGCCGAGGACGGTCAAAGACGTCGCCGGCCAAGCCCTGTTCCACGACCTCGCCATCTTTCATCACCGCGACGAGGTCGCAAATCTGCGCGGCCACCCTGAGATCGTGCGTAATGAAGATGATGGAGAGGCCGAGACGCTGGCGCAATCCGGCGAGAAGCTGCAATACCTGCGCCTGCACCGACACGTCGAGCGCCGAAACGGCCTCGTCCGCGACCAGAACCTCCGGATGGAGAGCGAGCGCGCGGGCAAGACCGATGCGCTGGCGCTGGCCGCCGGAAAATTCGTGCGGAAAGCGGTCACTGGCCGATGGATCGAGCCCGACAAGTGCAAACAGCTCCTTCGCATCGGCGATGGCCTTTGCCGGCGGGGTGCCGTGCACGATCGGACCCTGGGCGACCAGATCTACCGCCTTGCGGCGAGGGTTGAGCGACGCAAACGGATCCTGAAACACCATCTGAACGCGGCGGGTTTCCGAGCGAACGTCCTTCCGCGTCATCTTTGCCCAGTCCTTGCCTTCAAGGACAATGGAACCCGTATCGGGATCGACGAGCCGAACGATACAGCGGGCCAGCGTTGATTTTCCGGATCCGGATTCGCCGACGATGCCGAGTGTCGCGCCGCGTGGCAGCTTTAGCGAAACGTTCTTCACCGCCGGCGTCACCCGCGCGCCTCGCCCGAGGAGGCCACCGGTCCGGTAGGTCTTCGAGATGTTGTCGATGGTCAGGAGGGTGTCGTCGGAGAGCTTGCGCGGCGGTGGCGAGGTGAGGGGCGGGACGGCTGCAATCAGCTGTCTTGTATAGGGATGCTGCGGGTCGTGGAGAACCGAAGCGGCATCGCCCTGTTCCACGATCGAACCGTGCTGCATGACCGCGACGCGGTCCGCAATCTCCGCGACCACGCCGAAATCGTGCGTTATGAACAGAACCGCCGTCTTCTTCCGCTTCTGCAGATCCCGGATCAGCGTCAGGATCTGCGCCTGCGTCGTGACGTCGAGCGCGGTCGTGGGCTCGTCCGCGATCAGGACTCTGGGATCGAGCGCAAGCGCCATGGCGATCATGGCGCGCTGGCGCTGGCCACCCGACAATTCATGCGGATAGGCGCGCGCGGCGCCTTTCGGATCGGGGATGCGCACGTCTTCGAGAAGCGCCTGCACCCTGGCGCGGATGGCAGCGCGGGACAGGTCGGTATGGATCGAAAACATTTCGCCGATCTGGTCGCCGATGGTTCGCAGCGGGTTGAGCGCAGTCATCGGCTCCTGGAAGATCATCGCGATGCCGGCGCCGCGCACCCGTCGCATTTCAGTGCCGGTGGCCGCCGCCAGATCGCGGCCTTCAAACATCACGCGGCCGCCATCGATGTTCACCCCGCCCGGCAGCAGCTGCAGGATGGCGTTGGCCATGATGGACTTGCCGGATCCGGACTCGCCAACAATGCAGACGATCTCGTTCGCGGCGATCGAAAGTGACACGCCGGACACCGCATGCGGTCGATCGGCGCCGCGCGGCAGCCGCACGCTGAGCCCGTCGAGGGTCAGGATGTCGCTCGACCGTTCGCTCATCGCCCTCTGAGCCTTGGATTGAGCGCGTCGTTCAATCCCTGTCCAACCAGAGACACGGCCAGGACCGTCACCAGGATTGCGATGCCCGGAATCGCCGAGACATACCACTGAACCCGAAGTACATCGCGGCCAAGGCCAATCAGATTGCCCCAGGATGCCACGTTCGGATCGGACAGATGGAGAAAGGCAAGGGCGCTTTCGAGCAGGATTGCGACCGCCATGATCACGCTGGCGTAGACGATGACCGGCGGCAGCGCATTGGGTAAAATCTCGCCCAGAATAAGCTGAATATCCTTCATGCCCAGGGTCCGCCCGGCCTGCACAAATTCGCGATTTCGGAGCGACAGGAACTCGGCGCGCGTCAGCCGGGCAGGCGCCGGCCACGATACCACGCCGACGGCGATGGTAACGGTGGTGAGGGTCGAGCCGAACACTGCGACCAGCACCAGAAGCAGAATGAAATTGGGCAATGTCTGGAACGCCTCGGTGATGCGCATCAGGACGTTATCGATCCAGCCGCCGTAGAAGCCTGCGAAGGCGCCGATCAGAATGCCGATGGCGATCGCAATCGCCGTGGCGACGCCCCCGATCAGTAATGAAATGCGTGCGCCATAGAAGATTTGCGCTGCGATATCGCGACCGGAGTTGTCGGTTCCCAGCAGGAAACGCGGATTCGAAAACGGCCAGATCAGTGGCCGTCCCGCGAGGGCAAGCGGCTCGCGCGGATAGATCCAGCTGGCGCTGACGGCCATGACGACCACGCCCAGCAGCAGCACCAGCCCTGTAATCGCGGCGGGACTTCGAAAGTAGCGTTTGACCGCGTCCATGCCTCAAGCCTCAGCCATGATGCGCGGATCGAGCCGCGCATAGACGAGGTCGACCGCGAAATTCACGGTGATGACGAGCAGGGCAGAGACGAAGACAATTCCCAGGAGCGTATTGAGGTCGCGCTGGACGACGGATTCGTAGGCGAGACGGCCCAAACCGGGCAGCGAAAAGACGCTCTCCACAACAACCGAGCCGCCCAGCATCGTTCCGGCCTGGAGTCCGATCAGCGTCACCATCGGCAACAGTGCATTGCGCAGGACGTGGCGGGTTATCACCCGCGTCTCATCGAGCCCCTTGGAGCGCGCGGTCCTGACATAATCGAGGTTGAGCACTTCGAGCATCGACGCGCGCATGATGCGCAGATAGATGGCCAAAAAGATCAGCCCGAGTGTCAAGGTCGGCAGAACGAGGTGGCGCGCGATATCGAACGTGCGCCGGATGCCGGTCTGAACCGCTCCGATGTCCTCGAAACCACCGGCCGGCAGCCACTGGAGATAGATGGAAAACACGACGATGGCCATCAATCCGAACCAGAATGACGGAGTGGCGTAAAAGATCAGGCCGGCGATCGAAATCACCGTGTCGGGCCATTTGTTGACACCGCGCGCGGCAATCACGCCGAACACGAGCCCGAAGAAAAAGGCGAACGACAGCGACGCCGTCATGAGAAGAAGGGTCGGGGGGAGCCGTTCCAGAATAACGGCGGCGACCGGCTTGCCATAGATCGAAGAAACGCCGAGATCGAGGCGGATGAGGCGCCAGAGATAATGGCCGAGCTGTACCGGAATTGAAAGATCAAGACCGTAGAAGCTGCGCAGTTCCCGTGCGGTGGCGGCGTCGCCGCCGCCCATCTGCGCCATCATCGCGTCGACCGTATCGCCCGGCGCCAATTGCAGCAGCAGGAATATGCCGATCAAGATCAGGATCAATGTCGGAATCGAGGCGGCAAGACGCCGCCCCGCGAGTCTCAAGATGCGCATCGGGACATCTTGGCGGATATTACGTCACGCGGAAAGCCAAAGATCGTGCCAGCTGGACGACCCCCAGCGGGGCATATTTGAATGATTGCGGGCCTTGGCGCTGATAACCGTCACGAAGATCTGCTCGATCGGCATCCAGACCGGAATCTCGGTATTCACTTCCTTGACGAAATCGGCGTACAGCGCTTTTCGCTTCACCGGGTCGATTTCGGTAGCCGCATCGTCGATCGTCTTGTCGACAGCCGGATCTTGCCATCCCCACTGGTTGGTCCAGGGCGCCCCCTTGGGCTGGCCGGAGCGATACCATACCGTGGTCGAGATCGCGGGGTCGTTCCGGTATTGGTGCCAGCCGGTAGCGAGATCGAAGGCGTGGTCATCATAGACCTGCTTGAGGAAGCCGCCGCCGTCGTTGCGCACGATCTCGACGGGGATGCCGACTTCGGACAGCGATTGCTGGATGAAGGTCGACCAAAGGGAGATGTCCTCGCCCCATGGCGCCGGAAGCAGGCGCAATGAAAAGCGGGTGCCTCCGGCGCCGGGTTTGAAACCGGCTTCATCGAGAAGTGCGATCGCCTTTGCCTTGTCGTAAGGATATTGCGGCGTGTTCGGGCCTGGATAGAAATCCGTCGAGGTCGACGGAATGGGCCCGGTTCCGAGCTTGGCGAAACTGCCGAGAAAATTGTCGATGAAGAACGGCACGTTGATGGCGTGCGCAATGGCGCGGCGAACGCGGATATCCGAGAGCTCCTTGCGACGGAAATTGAATTCGATGGTGTTGGTCCGGGCGTTGCCCTCATTGCCCTTGGTCGAGACGATGAAGCGCTTGTCGTTGCCGAGTCGCGCCATGTCCGCAATCGTCAGGCCCGAAAACGGACTGTAATGCAGTTCGCCGGCTTCCATCTGCGCGGCGGCCGCCGCGCGATCGGTGATGACGCGCCAGACGATGCGATCGAGATAAGGCGCGTTTGGACGCCAGTAATCCGGATTGCGGTCGGCGATGATGTACTGACCGCGTTCATACCTGACGAACCTGAAGGGACCCGTGCCGACCGGAGCAAGGTTGGTCGGGTTCTGCCTGATATCGCCGGTTTCATAAAGATGCTTTGCGGAGATATAGCCGAGGTCGGGCAACGCCCGCAGCAACAGGTTGAGCGGCATCGGCCGCTCGTAACGGAAGATGGCCGTCTGCGGATCGGGCGTGTCGACCGCGGTCAGAAAAAGCTGCAGCGTCGAGCCGTAGTTCAGGATCTTCTTCCACATCTGCATTGCGGTGAATTCGACGTCCGCCGATGTGAAAGGCTTGCCATCGTGCCAGGTGACGCCCTTGCGAAGCCTGAAGGTGACGGTCTTGCCATCAGGAGAGGCGTCCCAACTCTCCGCGAGGACGCCGACGGGCTGGCCGTTGCCGTCCAGATCGACCAGATTTTCCTGGATTTTCCCGCCTATGATGTAAACGCCGGTGGATGCCTGGATACTGGGATTGAGCTGGCGCTGTTCGGCGCCATAGTGAACGTTGAATACACCGCCCCTGCGGGGCGTCTCCTGCGCGAAAGCCCGCATCGGGTCGATGACACCAGCGGCAATCGCAGCCGACGTCATCAGCGCGGTACGGCGGCTAATCTCCATACGTGTGAAACCCATCGAAAATCTCCTCAGCGCAACCATTGCCGGCCACCCCGTCGGGGGCCCCGGCTGGACCCTGCCGGAGGGTACGACACAATCGAGGAGGGAGTCATTTCCGAACCGTCCGGCCCCGGACTGGCCGGGAAAAGTGTCAAATCAACCGGGTCTGAGAGGGCGTTTGTGGCCGGCCGGGAAGGCGGCCGGGGCGACATGGCCCTTCAACAAAGCTGTGCAGATCGCGAAATGCCCGGATTCTGAGCCGGATTCCCCAATAATGTGCGTGGTGCGAATCAACCTGTAGGAGTCAAAATGGCAGTACAAATGACAAAGTCGCAGCTGATCGAGAAGATCGCTGCGGAGAACGAAGTTGCAAAAAAGGATGTAAAGGGCGTCCTGGAGACGCTGGCGACGATCGGCTACAAAGAGCTCAAGAAGACTGGTGTGTTTCTGGTCCCAGGATTCGCCAAGTTCGTGGTCATCAAGAAGCCGGCCACCAAAGCCCGCAAGGGTACCAACCCGTTTACTGGCGAGCCGATGGTGTTCAAGGCCAAGCCGGCCCGAAAAATTGTCAGGGCACGCCCGGTCAAGGCTGCGAAGGACGCGGTGTAAAAGTGACAGGCCCTTTTCGAGGGCCTGTTTGCTTTTGGTGAAATGGCCGGCCGGAAGGTGCGGCCTTCGGCTTGTGCCGGTGATCGCCGCGGCCGGACTTGCCCGGCGCTCATGGGTTCGTCCCTGGACCGCTGGACGGAGTACAATGCCGTCATCGGCAAGCGCGGTGCGAGCCTGTCGGGCGGCCGACGGGCCGTGGTCGCGCGGGCGCTCGTCACCAACTCCACAGAATTCCGGAACTCGAATATGCGCTCAATAGC
>JBAVEE010000232.1:0-6236 GCA_049587575.1 Bradyrhizobium sp. | reverse complement strand
GTCGGGTTGCGTTCATGGGGCTACTCGGAGCCCGCCAATATGAAGTTCTTTCTAACGAGTTTGGGCGGATCCTCGATCTGAACGCCGAGTATACGCGTTTCCGACAGGTCAAATCCGCAGAAGAGCTCGACTGGTTTCGCATCGGCGCCTATTTCGCCGACCTCGGCATGGCAGCGCTGCGCAATCATTTGCGACCGGGCATGAGCGAAATCGAACTCGGAGCCCTGATCGAACAGGCCTACGTGCGGCTTGGCGGCGGTCACGCGATCCATTTTGTAGGCACTACGCCGATGGAGTCGCCGAGCGTTGCGGTGCCGCGGCAGTATGCATCACGCCGGCGCATCGAAATAGGCGATGCCGTCAGCGCCGAGATCAGTGCCGCGTTCTGGGACCATTCCGGGCAGGTCTTGCGCAGCTTCACGATCGGCAAAGAGCCTAATGCGCTCTATCGCGACCTGCATCAGGTGGCCGACGCCGCCTTCGATGCGGTTTGCGCCGTGCTGCGTCCGGGGGCGTTGCCGGAGGAGGTGATCGCCGCCGCGGGGGGTATTGAGCAGGCCGGGTTCACGATCATCGACGATCTGCTGCACGGCTATGGTGGCGGCTATTTGCCACCGATTCTCGGCAGCAAGAGCCGCCCGGCGGGTCCCGTCCCGACGGAGCCCTTCCGGGCCGGCCAGACTGTGGTAGTCCAGCCGAACGTGGTGACCCGCGACCGCAAGGCGGGTGTGCAAATGGGCGAATTGGTGGTGATCACCGAGTGCGGCCCCCAGCGGATGCATCGGTATCCGCGGGGATTCGAAAACGTCGCCGCCCAAGCATCGCGATGAAAGCGTCGAGCCAAGCCGAACCTTGCCTCTGGCTCCAGCGCCGCGAGCCGAAGGCAGCCAGCGATTCTGCACGTCCGCTTGTGGGAAGGTTTGCGGATGCCGGCCCCATTACAGTGGCGCGGCCGACGCGAGGGCCGCCGTCGGCAATCTCCAAGGGAGGAAAGCGCGGGAGGTGTGGAGCGGCTGCGCGTCAGACGCTATCGGGATCGCGGCGGTGGCGGTCGGTTGCCCCGCGCTTTGAACGTTTGTTTGTTAAGCGATCGAGGGTCTGACGGAACTTATTGCCCGATTGCAATTGGCAAAACCAGGGTCTGCCGGGTCGAATTGGACAGTCTGAACCTACGGAGATGCCGCGATGCCGTATACGGAGCGCTATGAGTTTATCATAGCGAATGCTCTTGCTGCGCATTGGTGGCTTAAAGCATTTACCTGCGGCCCGGCGACCGATGCGCAACATGACCGATATGATGCTGTTGAACAGCCTCTGTCCTGCTCCACAAGTTTCAATTCATCTGACGACCGCGAAATCCGCTGGATGCGTTTCACCAGGGTGACCCGCGCTGCGTTCGGCCAGTGCACGGATCAGCGATGCCTTGATACTTGAAACGTGCTCGCGCATCAATAGCTCCGCGCGCCAGGGTTCCCGCGCGATGATCGCTTCATGGATTCGGTGATGGTCGTCGTGCCGGCGGCGAACGTCGCGATACTCGAACGCAACGATGTTGCGGCTCGACGACATCGGAACGTGATGGCAGATCCGGATCATTTCGCCGAGCATGCGGTTGCGTGCGGCGGCGAGCAGGGTGTCGTGGAAATCACCGTTGATTCCGCGATAGATCGTGAGATCTCCGGCTTCGAACGATCCGCGCTCCAGCAGCTTGTCGCCGGCCGCGAGGCCGCGCTCGATGACCGCGTTTTCTTCGGGTCGCAGCCCACGCTCCGCGGCAAAGCGCGCCGCGACGCCTTCCAGCGACGCGCGGATGTCGTAGGCATCCATGATGGCGGGAAGCGGAAACGCGCGCACTGTGAAGCCGCGGTTCGGCTCATAGTCCAGCAAGCCTTCGCCAGCGAGCGCCTGTAGCGCCGCGCGCACCGGCGTGCGTGACACCGCCAGCGTCCGGCTGAGCTGGACCTCGTTGAGCCGCTCGCCGGCCTCCACCGTGCCGCCCAGAATGGCTTCCCGGATCAGGTCCATCACCGACAGCGCGCGGTTGCCGGCCCGCGATCCGCCCGCGGTCTCCGGCATGGTTCGGTCAGCCTGATCCGTCATTACGATGGGCCTGCCCTTTCCCGTTAAGTGAATACACTTGGTTCGCCTGAGTTGGCAACTCCACCCAGCTATCGCCAACAACTGATGTCTTTGCGTGCCTTAGTAACAGCCACAGCGAGGAAACGATAAGCAATTGGCAAAAGTGTATGTAATTTGTATTGACTCATTCGTCCGCTCGACGAACCATGGGACACCCAGTCGAGCTAAAGGCGGCGCGCGTTCAATGGCGAAAGCGAATTCAACGATCAGCGAAAACGCCATTGAACTGATCACCGCGGACCGCGGTCCGCATTACGAGCCCTTCGGCTGGCACCATTGGCCTGAGCATCCCTGGCTTTCATACCAATTCCGTCGCGGTCTTGGCGAGACCCAGGAGGGTGGCGGCAGCGTCAGCGAAGTGATGCAGGCAGGATCGCGGATGATCCCGGGCGACCTTGAGAGCTGGCACGCCGAATGGATGCGGATCGCCGATCGCAACTGGAAGCGCGGGCTCGCCGAGGAGGCATCGGGCCATATCCGGACGGCGATGAACTGCTTCCTGCGTGCGGCGGACTATTACCGCCAGGCCGAATTTCACCTTGAACCTGACGATGCGAGGCGGTTGCCGACCTTCGAGAAGATGGAAGCCTGCTCGCACAAGTTCATCGCCTATCTCAATCCGCCCGGCGAGGTGGTCGAGATTCCCTACGAACCCGGCAAGCCGATTTGCGGATATTTCATTCGTGCGCCGTTTCCCGGCGACAAAATGCCTGTGCTGATCTGCATGGGCGGACTTGATTCAATTAAAGACGAGATGTGGTTCATGCAGGCGCATGGCTGCCTGCAGCGCGGCATTTCGGTCTTGATGATCGATGGGCCGGGGCAGGGCGGGACGTTGCGGCGGCACAAGGTCGTCACCCGCCATGACAGCGAGGTGCCGATCGGCAAGTGTATCGACTGGCTTGAGAGACGCGCCGACGTCGATTCCCGGCGTATCGCGGTGTGCGGCTCCAGTCTCGGCGGTTACTATGCGGCGCGCGCCGCTTGCTACGAGCCGCGACTGGCGGCGGCGATTTCGCACGGCGCGATCTGGTCGGTGCACGATATGTGGGGCACCAAGGGCGACGATTTCGGTCTTGCCATGCATATCCGCTGGGTATTCGGTGCCAGGTCGATGCGCGAGGCCCATGATCTGATGAAGCCGTTCACGCTCAAGGGCCATCTCGAGAACATGCGCTGCCCGTATCTGGTGCTGCATGGCGGCCATGACGTGTTGACGGTGACCGCGGCCCGAAATACCTACGACTATGCAATGGCTCACGGCGTCGATGCGACGCTGCGCGTGCTCGATCCCGAGGAAACCGGCGCCGAGCATTGCCAGCACGACAATCCGACCATCGGACAGGAAGTGCTGGCCGACTGGCTCGCCGATCGCTTCGGCATCGACCAGCGGATGTTACTGAAGACATCCGTCAATTCCCTGATATGAGGCGCGCCATGAATCTCGGTGTCGATCGTCCGAAGGCCGCCGTGGTGGCGATTGACTTGCATCGCGGTCATCTCGATATGGCGGTGGCCACGATGCCGACCGCGCCTGACGTCGCGGCGCGCGTGATCGCGGCCAACAACCGGTTGTTCGACTGGTGCCGCGGTGTCGGCATTCCCGTGATCCACCAGGTGACGTCGTATCGCGACGCCGATGAAATCCGCGCCAATCCGTTCTGGCGCACCCGCGCCGAGGATCCGGTCGCGACCCGCAAGAACGTGATGCGGCACAATATCATCGGCGGACCCGGCTGCACGGTGATGCCGCAACTGCTCGATGTCCGTGATTTCGTCGTCAACACCAAGAAGCGCTATGATTGCTTCCTCGGCACCGATCTCGATTTTCTGCTGCGCTCGCACGGCATCAACACGCTGCTGATCACCGGGGTGAACACCAATTCCTGCGTGCTCGCCACCACTGCGGCCGCGAATGTCCGCGATTACGCGGTGATTGTCGTCGAGGACTGCGTCGACAGCATGGACGGCCCGGAGCTGCATGCGGCGGGGCTCGCCTGCATCCGCACTGCATTCGGCCTTGTGATGGATACCGATGCGGTGATGGCGCTCGATACTCTTTTGCCTCGCAAGACCAGCGCCGCATGACGTTTTATCAACCGACTTGAGAGTCCCCGCAATGACCGGTCCCATGCTCCCGCGCGAGAGAAGCGACTATTCCGCCATTGTCGACCGTCCGGCGCTAAAGCTGCCGGACGACGCCCGCATGGTGATCTGGACCATCGTCAATCTGGAGGTGTGGGACATTTCGAAGCCGATGGCGCGGCAGGTTATTCCGGCGCCGACCGGCGTTCCGCTGTTGCCGGATGTGCCGAACTGGAGCTGGCATGAATACGGTATGCGGGTCGGTGTGTGGCGGTTCTTCGATCTCTACAAGAAGCTCGGCATCGCGCCGACGCTCTCCATCAACGCGCGGGTCTGCGAGGATTATCCGCGCGTGGCGCAGCAGGCCAAGGACGCGGGCTGGGAGTTTATGGGCCATGCCTACGAACAGGGACCGATTCACAAGGAGCCCGACCAGAAGGCAATGATCGAGCGTTCGATGAAAGTGATTGAAAACTTCACCGGAAAACGGCCGGTCGGCTGGCTCGGGCCCGGCCTGACGCAAACTTTGGAAACGCCGGAGTTTCTCGCCGAAGCCGGCGTCAAATATATCGGCGATTGGGTCTATGATGATGAACCGACGGTGATCCGTACCGCCAAGGGGCCGTTGGTGACGCTGCCCTATACGGTGGAGCTGAACGACATTCCCATGATGATGGTGCAGCACCACGGGAGCGATCATTTGCTCAGGCGCTCGATCGACTGTTTCGACCGCCTGTATGCGGAAAGCAAGGACCGGCCGAAGATCATGTCGATTGCAATCCACCCCTACATCAGCGGTCAGCCGTTCCGGATCAAGTTTCTTGAAGCGATTTACGATTATGTGAACAGGCACGAGGGCGTTGTGCACTGGAACGGCGAACAGATCCTTGACTGGTATCAGGCTCAGAGCCTGCAGCCGGGAGCGAGGGCATGAGCGCAATACCGCGGCTCGCGCTGCCGGCCATTCCGGCGACGGAAGTACCCGTGGTGGGCTGCGGTGTCTTTCCGGTCCGCCGCGTTTATTGCGTCGGCCGCAACTACCTCGACCACATCCGCGAGATGAAGGAGGCCGACGAGCGTGACCCGCCGTTCTTCTTCCAGAAGCCCCGCGATGCCGTGGTGCCGGATGGGGCGCGCGTGCCATATCCGCCGTTAACGTCCGACTTCCAGTTCGAGGTCGAGCTGGTGGTTGCGATCGGTCGCGATGGCCGTAACATCGCGGTTGCCGATGCAAACAAGCACATCTGGGGTTGCGCTGTCGGCATCGATCTGACGCGGCGCGATCGCCAGCGCGACGCGCGCGATATGCGTCTGCCCTGGGAAGTCGGCAAGAGTTTTGACGCTTCGGCGCCCTGCGGGGCGATCGCGCAAGGCTGGAATCCTGCCCATTTTGAGCATTGCGTCATTTCACTTTCAGTGAACGGCGTCGAACGCCAGCGCGGCGACACCGGTCAGATGATCTGGAGTGTTCCCGAAGTGATCGCACAATTGTCGAAGCAGATGACGCTCGGCGCCGGCGACCTGATCTATACTGGCACGCCTTCGGGCGTAGGCCCGATCGTGCCGGGTGATCTGATTAGTGCTCGCATCGACGGTTTGCCGCCGCTCACCATCTCCATCACGCCCCCGGAGGCATGACCATGTTGCCCACCGAACGCATTACCTATTCGCCGATTTCGGGCCGCCCATCGCTGAAGTTTCCGAACGGCGCGCGCATGGCGGTTTGGGTGATCGTCAATGTCGAGGAGTGGGATGCCAATCTCACCATGCCGCGTACCGTGCTCACGCCGCCGGCCGGTGGTTCGCCCACCCCCGACATTCCGAATTGGGCCTGGCACGAATATGGCAACCGTGTCGGCTTCTGGCGATTGCTCAAGGTGTTCGACGAGTTCAAAATTCCTGGCGTCATGGCCATCAACGGCTCGGCGCTGGCCGCCTATCCGCCGATCGTGGCGGCTGCGAAGGCCCGCCAATGGGAATTCATGGGGCACGGCTTTACCCAGCGCAACATG